>NZ_CP045503.2:4542500-4842500 GCF_007004545.3 Shewanella eurypsychrophilus
CACTGGTTTATTGCAATCCGTCGGTCAATACTTACCCACATTCGACAGCGAAAAAATAGACCGCAGCCAGTTCTGGTCCGGCTTTCGCCCCTGTACGCCTGACGGTTTGCCCATTATCGGTCCAGCACCCGGTATCGATAACCTCTATATAGCAACAGGCCATGCCATGATGGGACTCAGCCTTGGACCTATAACGGGAAAAATTATTTGTGATCTCATCACAGGCAAGACGCCTGATGTCGACCTCGCTCCCTTTATGCCGATGCGCTTTAAATAGTCATACTCAAAAGAAGCCCTCTCGCGTTTGAGGAAGGGGCTTTGCCGTAGCAGGACAATTCGGTTAATCTGAGTCTAAGGTTCACGACAAAGTAGATATATGAAGCGAACGATTGGACTCATTTTCTGTTTACTCATCATCATGAGTGGTATTGCTTACCACTATCTTTCGCCACAAGTTTTTGTCAAAAATCTCTCTGATAGAAGTTTTTACCAAGCCATTTTTAACCTGCCAAGCAGCCAAATCATCTTCGAACCCGTTAAGGCCAAGAGCCGTCATACCATCTATTTTTCTCCCCAAGAAAAAACAGGCCTAGTCACCTATCAGCTCGTTTCAATTAATGGTGCTCAGGTGGCCCAAGGGCATATCGAGTATCATTTTGACGATGATAACTTCTCTCAGCTAGGCACAAAGCTCAGCTTCATCATAGATAAGCAATATCGAGTCAGCTTTACTAATAACTAAGTGAAAATAATTAGCGCATAAAGCCTAGCTTTAAGCGCTAATCGACACACCCAAGTCGCAACAAACAGTATTAAGACAACAACATGCGCCACCACATGCCCGGTAAGCTGGTAAAACCTGTGGTGTAGTGGATTAACTCACCATCTTTAAACACCATCAAGGTCGGCGTAAGTTGTACCGACCAATCACGAGCAATGTCATTATTACTGTCATTGATGGTTTCAAACTCATAGCCTTTATGGGCCAGATATTTAGTCATCTTATCATCGGGTCCGGAATTCATTGCCACGGAAACCACGGGGTACATGCTGGCCATGGTATCCACCGCTGGACTAACAAAATTACAAACAGGGCACCAGATCCCCCAAAAGTACACAAGTACCGCTTGATCTTGACTCAAAGCCTTAATATCAATATCTGTCCCTTCGAGTGTGAGTCCTATAAGATCAGGTAGGTTATCTCGGGGAATATCCTTGCCGCGCCAGATATCCATGGCGCCAGTGATAACAATGGCAAATAGCATAAACAGAGCGACCTGTTTCACCCAGCTAAAAACTCTCTTCATTGGAGAGGGTGTCGCTTTACCCGAGCTCATATTCTCATGCTTAACAATATCAAGCTTATCCTTTTCAGTCTGATTCATTTACCTTGCGCCTCAATCACTTCTTGCAACTGCTCTTTGAGCACATCATAGGGCACAAGACCTGGGATCACCTTGTCGCCAAAGATCATGCTAGGTGTGCCGCCGATACCTAAATCTCTCATTAGCTTTACATTGTCATGTACCATCTCAGCGACTCTCGCGTCTGTTTTACCTAACCAGTGTTCAGTGTCTGTTAGCTTAGCCACCTTGGCAATTGACGCTGAATCTAATCGACGCGGGCTCGACATCAACATATCTTTTAGTTTGATATATTTTTCAGGTTCATTAAGCCACACCGTTTGTGCTAACTCGACGGCCATCTTAGAGCCTTCACCTTGGAGCGGCACCATCTTGACGATGATTTTAAGCTGAGGAAACTCTTCAATCAGCTTATTAAGAGATGGTTCTATTTTCTTACAATAGGGGCAGTTAAAATCGGTAAAGTACACCATAGTGATCTCAGGGTTTTCAGCGCCCTTCCAAGGATCGCTCTTAGTCTCATACATGGCGCTATGGTTATCATCCAGAGCCGTCTGCTTGGCAGAGCTCGCACCTTGCTGCTCACGAGTCTGCAAAGCTATGATGGCTTCTTTCAAGAGTTCAGGATCATTGAGCAAGGCATCTTTAATAATCGCCCTCACATCTTGTTGCTGCTCAGTGCTTAGACTTGTTACTTCAGCATGGGCCGATGAGATAAAAGTGATTTGAGATGAGATAAATAGAATCGATGCGGTTATTCCTGAGACTGCAAACATCTGCAATTTACGCGATTGAAAAACCCTATTTGTCCAAGATATGCTCTTCGTTTTTGAATTCACACCTGATGTCACTGCTTTACTTGAAAATATCATATTAACTCCAATTTTTGGCCTCGATTAGCTTGCTAGCTAATCGCTGCCTTGTTCTAGTTTGCCTGCTCAGTGTTTGTTTACGCTCTAAACAAATCGGTCTAGAGCAGGCATGTTCTATAATCGACTACCTTGCAGAAGCACGTTCTATGGCTGCTAAGACATCTTTTGTCGATAAGATCACTGGCAGCTCAATACCCTTTGGTGCATTCGGGCCATAAACCACGTTAAATGGCACCCCAAAACGATTATGACTCTGCAAGTAGTTGGTGATCTGCTGGGAAGGAGTGGTCCAATCCCCTTTGATTAACAAGATATGCTCTTGCTTAAGGGCACTGTAAACAGGGTCCTGCAATATCACCCCAACCTTGTTGGCCTTACAGGTAATACACCAATCTGCCGTCACATCGACAAACACTGTTTTCCCCTGCGCAACCTGTTCTCGAATTAAGGTTTCACTCAATGGTGTCCAATCAAGATCCGTCGGTAAGGGCTTAGCCCATTGATCAGAGGTCATAAATGCGCTCACAGCAGCCAACATTAAGGTGACACTGAATGTGGCAATTACGGCTGAAACACCCACAGATTTAGCCATAAAAATGAAGAAGGTGAGCAAGAGTATTCCTGCAGCCACATATAGGTAACTCACAACTAAGAAGCTACTCAACAGGCTAATGAGCCACAAGCTAGTGATCAGCAATAACACCGAAAATATGACCTTAACCACACTCATCCAACGCCCAGGTTTTGGGAAGTAACTCGCCACCTGAGGAAACGCTGCCACCACTAACCAAGGCAGTGCCATACCGACAGCTAAGGCGGTAAATATGACAAACAAACTCAAAGTATCAGCGCCAAGAGCGAACGCCACAGCAGTTCCTAAGAAAGGTGCACTACACGGTGTGGCAAGCAAGGTGGCAAACATACCTTGCAGGAAATGGCCGCGATTATTATTACCGCCGGTCGTAGCAAGCTTAGTCTGAAAACTTGATGGTAGGTTAATCTCGAATGCACCCAACATGTTCAGTGCAAATACCGAAGTTACCAAGGCCATAAAACCGATAAACCAAGGATTTTGGAACTGCACCCCCCAGCCAATGGCCTGCCCTGTCAGCTTCAACATTAATATAAAGCCTGCTAACAACCAGAAAGAGACTAAAATACCCAATGCAGAGGCGATAAATTGCTGACGGATCTGATTTTTCTGTAGATCTGGCGCCGCAACCACCGAACTCAACTTCATCCCAAGCACAGGTAATACGCAAGGCATCACATTAAGGATCAATCCGCCCAGTAAGGCGAACATCAGGATAGTCAGCAATGAGCTGCCAGACTCTATGATTGTCGTCGCGCTAACAGATGCTGAATACTCCATGGCTCGATGACTGTCGACCACAGTGACATTCAAGGAGTTGCCAATTAACTCAGGTTCTCCAAGCCAGCTCTCTCCCTCAAAAATGAACGATAGCTGTTGACTGCCATCTTCATTTTTAATGGTGTTAGTGCTGACTAACTTAAAAATGGTGTCAGGCTCGCCGTCAATAATTATCTCAGGTCTCTGCCATTGCTCGTCATCCAAAACGACTTCAAGTTGTGACTTTGTACTGTCCCAGCCTAGCTGGATAGCAGACGATGAATCCGTTTCCGTTAACTTCTGTGGCACCTTAGAGAGCGCTTTATTATAGGCAAACATGGCGTCTGTATCGGCTCTGAGCGCACTCGGATTAATATCCAGATTTATCTCATAATCGGTGAGCACACAGATGGTGGTACAAGAAGACAAGGTGAACTTGCCATGTAACTGAGTATCCGCATTGATGTCATCTAATCTCAGCAATAACGGGAACACCACTTCACCTTGATAGCCAAACGTTTGCATACCGAGCAATGAAAACTTATCTGGAGCCGGCCATGACCAGTCAACCTGATTAAGGTTGCTAGACTTATCCCATTTTATGCTCGGCGCTATGCCGCCTTCACCGGGAGTGCGCCAATAGGTCTTCCAATCACCGTCTAACTTTACCTCTAACACAGCAGGCAAGGTTTTAGTTTCGGGATCTAGCTCCCCAGTGAGCATAAACCTCAGCTTAACTGGTGGATGATTGTCATTGGTCAGCCACCCAGTGGAAGCTGCAACAACTATCTGGCTGGCACTTAAAGAGATTAAGACACACAAAGCCAAGAATATTGATTTTATAAACTTCAATTGACTCTCCTATTTAACGTTAGCTGCAAACACTTAGGTGTAAATACCTTACTCAATTTCATATTCAATCTCACATTCAACCTATTTCTCGACCTATTATTCAACTTAATATCTACCATCATTTTCACTTTGAGAATCGCTCCATAATACGTTCCTTTGATGCCTGAATTAGCGCGTAATATCCAGGAACAAAGAAGGAGCCAATCAGTAATACGCTCAATAAGCCCCCCACTAAGGTAAACCCGATATTCTGTAATCCTACTGCGCCAGCGCCAGATGCAAATAGCAGAGGTGCGATACCTAGAATGAATGACCATGAAGTCATATTCACCGCTCTGAATCTCATGGCGCCACCTTGCTTGGCAGCCTCTGCAATAGATAAGCCCGCCTCACGTTTGAGCTTGGCAAACTCGACGATCAAGATGGCATTTTTTGCCGCCATGGCAATAAGTAAAACCAGACCAATCTGGGCATACAGACTAAGAGAGAAACCACTCAGTTTGAGCGCCAGCATGCCGCCTAAAATTGCGGTTGGTACCACCAAAATAATCGCAAAGGGCAGCGTCCAGCTTTCATACTGAGCCACCAGCAAGAGATAGATAAATATCAGTGCTAATCCAAAAGCATAGACAGCCATATTGCCAGCAAGCTTCTCTTGGTATGACAGGCCGCTCCATTCATAGGTATAGCCCTGAGGCAGAGACTCGGCGGCTACCCGCTCCATGGCAGACATGGCATCGCCCGTTGAAAAACCTGCCGCAGCCTGCCCTTGAATGATCACCGCGCCATACTTGTTATATCGCCAGATAATATCCGGAGCTAATGTTGGCTTAACGGAGACAAGCGTACTCAGTGGGATCATCTCTCCACTGTCACTTCTCACCTGATACCTGGCAATATCTTTTACTGACTCTCTAAATGCACCATCTGCCTGCAGGGTCACTTTAAATGACTTACCAAACTGAGAGAAATCATTGATATACAAAGAGCCCAGGTTAACTTGCAAGGTTAAGAACACCTCAGATAAAGGTACTCCGAGTTGTTTGGCTTTCAGTCTGTCTATATCCAAATAGTAATGTGGCACATTCGCCCGAAACGCACTAAACACCCCTTGTAATTCAGGCTCTTGATTAGCACGATTGATCAACTCTTGCATCACAGCACCAAGCTCGGCCTTATCCCGGCCTAAAGTGTCTTGCAGTGCAAACTCAAACCCTGTACCTGAGCCAATTCCAGGAATAGTAGGCGGTCCATAACTTATCACTTGTGCTTCAGGTAATTCAGCTTTGGCCCACTGTCCTACCCGATAAATGATCTCCTCGACGCCATTTTTACCTTCCATTGCAGCTCGCTTATCCCAATGGGCTAAGCTGACGAACATGCTAGCCGCATTTGACTGCATTGAACCCGATAAACCTGAATACCCTGATGATGAGGCAATATTCAACACTCCAGGCTCAGATTTGAGAAACGTTTCGACTTTGGTTATTACCTGCTCAGTACGACTCAGACTCGCCCCATCAGGCAAGATAACATTGACGAAAAATATGCCTTTATCTTCTTTGGGGACAAAGCTAGTGGAAGTCGACTGAACTAAATAACCCAATGCGGCTAATGCACCGAGGGACAGCACGACTAAAACAAAGCTTTTTCTGATCAATACCGAGGCTGTCTTGCTATAACTCGCCGTGACATTGTCAAAGAAGCGGTTAAAGCTTATATACCATTTCGGATAGTGTTGATCGCCCGGCTTTAATAACAAGGAACACAAGACAGGGCTCAAACTCAAGGCCACCACAGCCGACAGGATCAGTGAGAATATCAAAGTCATGGCAAATTGTTGATACATGATACCGGTGACGCCGGGCAGCAAGGTCACTGGAATAAACACGGCTAGCAAGACGAGCGTTGAGGTGATGATAGGGCCAGTAACCTGCTTCATTGCCTGCTCTGTTGCGGCTTTAGCGCTAAGCTTTCTATCCTGAGCCAGATTAGCTTCGACATTCTCAATCACCAAGATGGCATTATCCACCACGATCCCTATGGCAAGTATGAGTCCAAATAGAGTCACGGTATTGATGCCAAATCCCGCCGCTAACATTAGCGCAAAACTGCCGACTATCGAAATAGGAATGGCGATTAACGGCACTAATGTGGCTCTGATAGAGCCAAGAAACAGATAGGTCACTAACACCACTAAAATGACTGCCAGAACCAGTGTCCACAGCATGCCTTTAATCGACTCTTTAACAAACAGCGTAGTATCGACTTGAGTGTTATAGATCATGCCCTCAGGCATCAAGGCTTCCATCTCCTTAAGCACGACTTTTACCGCATCTGCCACTTCTATGGCATTAGCACCCGGCAAAGTGGTGACCTGGATTTGTGCCGACGGCTTACCGTCACTGATCCCCGCACCGACATAGTCCTGCTGCCCAAGTTCCACACTCGCTACATCTTTGAGATAAACCGTATTACCCGACTTATCCGCCCGCAAAATAACGTCTTCAAATTCCGCGACTGTCGATAGACGCCCCTGAGTCAGCAACGAATATTGTAATTCGAGCGGCTTATCGTTTGGCCTTGCGCCGACACTGCCTAGTGGCGCTTGAATATTTTGCTCAAGCAACGCCTGCTGCACATCAGAAGCGGTAATATTCAGGTGAGCCATCTTATCTGGGTTTAACCACATACGCATACTGAGAAAACGATTACCGTACAATATCGACTCAGAAACCCCCTTAATTCGGGTCAGCTTATCTGTGACCTGCAACGCCACAAAGCTAGACAAAACCTGCTCACTTAATTGGCCATCAGTCGATGTAAAATCGATCATGATAAGGATATCAGGCGAGTATTTTTTCACACTTAAGCCATTGGCCAATACTTCTGAAGGAAGCAGTGGTTCGGCTAAGGCGAGACGGTTTTGCAAATTAACCTGAGCAATGTTGGGATCAGTACCGACCTCAAAAGTCACAGATAAACGATAAGTACCATCGTTACTGCTTTTAGAACTCATGTAGATCATATCTTCGACGCCATTGATGGCATCTTCGATCGGTCTGGCAATCGTCTCCTCAACCACAGCAGAACTCGCCCCACGCATCGACGCCGTCACCTGTACTTGTGGCGGTGTGATAACAGGAAATTGTGACACAGCCAAATTAGGTATCGCGATGATCCCAGCTAAGGTAATAATCAAAGACAGAACGATGGCAAACTTTGGCCTATCGAGAAAAAATTGACTGTTCATGCGCCAGCCACCATCAGTTGTGAATTAACGGCATCGACCAGCTTAGCATTAACCAATGATCCCGTTTTTATCTGCTGTAGCCCATGAGTGATCACCACCTCATCTGCCATCACCCCAGTGTTAACGATAATCAGGTTACCGACTAGCTCACCGATATCTATGTTTCTGCGCTCAACTAATGCATCTTCGCCCACGACAAAAACATAGAAGCCGCTTAAATCTTGCAGCAAGGCTCGTTGTGGCACCAAGAGCACAGACTCAGCAAGACTCTCTTTCACAGTAAGCTCAACATATTGCCCAGGTAATAACAGCTGCTTTTGATTATCAAATTCGGCGCGAACAGCAACTGTGCCCATCGATTTATCGACACGGTTGCCTAGATACGTGATCTCACCGATTTCGGAAAACGCTTCACCTGAATCAAAGAACAATGAGACGGAAGGCAAATCTGCCCCTGTGGCCCGTATCTTCTTTTTGGCTTGGTGGAAAACCCTTTCACTCACCTGAAAACTGACATCAATTGGCGACACAGTCACCAAGTCAGCAAGTGCTTCACTCGACGGGGAGACCAATTCACCAAGCGCAACTTTACTGTTACTGATCCGCCCCGAAAACGGTGCTCTTATTTGGGTATAATCCAGTTCTGTTTGCGCCAACTGAATTTGTGCTTTTGCCGACGTAATCTGCGCTTGAGCCAACTGCTCAGCAGCCAATAATCCATCGACTTCTGCTGCACTTATCGAAGAACCAGGCAATAAAGATATCCCACGTTTATAGTCGAGCTTAGCCACATTCAAGTTAGCATCGGCGCTAGCTAACAGAGATTTTGCCTGTGCCAGTTTTGCCAAGTAACGGCTATCATCGAGTGAAAATAAAAGCTCACCTTGGGCAACTATATCGCCCTCTTTAAAATGCTTTGACATCAGATACCCTGTGGCTTGAGCTTGCAGAGCCACATCTTCTTGGGCCGCGACCCTACCTTTAATTTGAAAGTTGTGATGATGTTCATGTGCTATGACTCTGACCGCCTTCACGGCGACAGCTGTGGCCTCTAGACTTTTGCTTGCGTCAGCATAAACGCTGCTAGGAAAAGCCAAGCTAACCAAAGGCGCCGTCATACATGTGCTAACTAACAAAATTTTATTTAATTTCAAAACAACCTCAACTCCCGTCAATGACGAGCTAGCCTGCTAAGGCCTCACCTTGGGTGATGGCTCTTATGCAGTAAATATCTGCAGAGTAGAAATACCTTGCGTGTGCTACGTGTGCTGAGATAGTTCTCTAATAACACTGGCAATAGTCAAATTAGTCATTATTTAATGACTGGAAACTTAACACTCAGGCCAATGTTGAAGCCTAAGTCCAGATACAGTCATGTTTAAAGAGGGACTAACTTGACTCAATAACTGCTAATAAGCGTCATTTCAGTGAGCTATCTCTTATACCAATCGGTATGAGTACAACAGGTGAGTTTTTATTCTTGAAAGCGGCACAGTGAGAGATGTATCCGCCTGGGTTTAGCATGGTTGCTAGGCGTTGGAGATCGTGTAATAACACGATAAGCGAGGGGAAGTAGTGGCAGTAAAAACAGTAAAACTAAAAACGGTAGGCTACTCGGAGCATCCATGCATACTCGCATAGACTTTTCTGACAGTTCGCAGGTTTTAAATTCAAATGCCTTAAGTTCATTGCCTTGAGCTAACTCGTTAGCATTAGCGCTAACATGCATACTGGCAAGTGATTCTTGAGTAACATTTGCTGCGAGTGAAGTAGCCGTTGTCCCATGCGTACTCTGTTGCTTGAGTAGCAAGTTAAGAATTCCACTATTTTGAGTCAAACAGAACAAGGTCAGTATGGTAAACACCAATACTGTCCAACGATTTCCGGTTTGATTAGCAAAAAACTGATTAATGAATAAAATCCTTTCTGAAAACTTGAATTTAAAATCTGGCTCATAAATGCAACACCAGAGCATGGGCTAGGCAATAGACCCAAAGCACACACGATGGATAAGACCGGACAAAGTCAAAAATAGTTCATAAAAATTGAAATTATTTTCTCAAGCGATTTTCATTCTCACTAAATGAATAAAAAACAATCTATTGCATAACAGGAATGCATATTTTAAGTTATCTTTATAAGGTCAAATATTCGTCAGACTTATCATTAAAATAATGAGGTGGTTCTTTAAAGCCAATAAAACAGACCTTTAAAGCCAAAGTGCTTCAGCCGTAGATCGTCACCATCCTAAGTCGTTCAGTAAGCACCCTGACAGTTCCTAAGGAGAAGGCATGAATAAACCTATCATTGCAGACAATAAACCTAAAAAAGTTGAACTTAGCAAAGGACAAGAATATTATTTTTGCGCCTGTGGCCAATCCAAAAAACAACCATTTTGCGACGGTTCCCACGCTGGCACCTCTTTTAAGCCTAAGGCTTTTACCGCCGAACAAGATGGTGATGCCTTTTTATGCGCCTGTAAACACACGGCAAACGCGCCCTTTTGCGATGGCAGCCATAAGCAGTTCACCGCTAAACAAGTCGGCAAAGAGGGCCCCGGTCTGAATAGCACTTCAGCAGGTAATACCGTTCCTGTCGCCAAAGCCACACTCGAAGAGCCTACGGTAGAGTTTATTCATCAGCTAGCCCGCGATGGTTTATCTAAACTGGGTCACCATGGCCCCATGACTTCCATGGGCGTCCCCCGTCATCTACTGCCTCACTGGGATGACATACAGATAATGACCGCCCAGATGGCTACTAAGCCTCTACAAGAAGACCAAGAGGTATCAACCGAACTTATTATCGGCCCCCAAGCTCGCAAACCGCTCAAACTTAAGATCCCATTGTTTGTTTCAGATATGAGTTTTGGTGCTCTATCTGAAGAAGCAAAAACCTCACTCGCCATCGGAGCCGAACTAGCCGGCACGGGTATATGCTCAGGCGAAGGCGGCATGTTACCCGAAGAGCAGGCACAAAATTCACGCTACTTCTATGAACTCGCCAGTGCTCAGTTTGGTTATAAAGAAGAGTTACTCCACTCGATACAGGCCTTTCACTTCAAAGGCGGTCAAGGCGCCAAAACAGGCACAGGCGGACATCTCCCTGGTATCAAGAATCAGGGCAAGATATCCCAAGTTCGTGGTATCCCCGAAGGCCAGCCCGCTATTTCTCCACCCACCTTTCAAACACTGAGCAGTTCATGTGAATTTAAACGCTTTGCCGATCGCGTACGTGAAGTTAGCGGCGGCGTTCCCATCGGCTTTAAACTCAGTGCCAATCATATCGAGCGCGATATTCAATTTGCCTTAGATGCCACCGCCGACTACATCATTCTCGATGGGCGAGGCGGCGGCACAGGCGCTGCGCCTGAGATGTTTCGCGATCATATCAGTGTGCCAACCATTCCTGCGCTAGCTCGTGCACGTCGCTACTTGGATGAAAAAGGTGCCAGCGGAAAAGTCACCTTAATCATCACTGGTGGAATACGGGTGCCCATGGATTTTGTTAAAGCCATGGCTCTGGGTGCTGATGGGGTGGCGATCTCCAATAGCGCTATGCAAGCCATCGGCTGCGTTGCCGCTCGGATGTGTAACACCAACAACTGTCCGGCAGGCATTGCCACCCAAAACGCGGATCTGCGTCAGCGCCTCAATATAGACAAGTCTTCACAGCAATTAGCCAACTTTTTCAATGCATCGGTCGAGTTAATGCAAGTGATGGCCCGCGCCTGCGGCCATCATAAACTGAGTGATTTTAACAAGGATGATTTAGCCACCTGGCACAGAGAGATGGCACTATTATCAGGCATTAATTATGCAGGATTTACGTCACTGGATTAAATGGTTTTCCCGCCTAAGTTAACCCACTTGAACCCACCTAAGAATAAAGGTGGGTTTTCATTTTCAGCATTGGTTCATTTGGTATTGGCTGGTATTTTTGAAGTTAGTCACTTCATAGTTAGTCACTTAATCGTTATCTAACGCTTCCCATCGCACCTCACTCTTAAAAATTAGTGACGGCAGTCGAAAATTCGATAATTAATAGGTAAACCGAACAGGAAAATAAATATCACTCACTACTAGCTACAGCTCCCGACCATTCAGGGATAATTAGGCAGGTGACTAGACATGAGCTGATACATAAAACACCTTGATAACGAAACGCCTACACAACTAACTAAACCCTCCATATTTTTACATCTTCACACATATAAACCGTACTCCGCTTGGTTTAATATCTGTCCAAGTTTAACTGAGCAACCTATTGAGAAATGAACTATAAAATTGTAATCCCTGCGCGTATGGACTCAACTCGCTTACCGGGTAAACCCCTTAAGTTAATTGCCGGTAAGCCTATGATCTGGCATGTCTATCAACGAGCTCTAGAAACAGGGGTGGGCAGGGACAATATTATCATTGCAACTGACAACAAAACGATATTCAACATTGCCAGTGAGTTCGGTGCTCAAGCAGTAATGACATCGGTTCATCACTCTAGCGGAACCGACCGCTGTACTGAAGTTGCGGAGATCTTAGCTTGGAACGAAAAGCAGATAGTAGTGAACTTGCAAGGGGATGAACCACTGGTTCCTGCACAGCATATCGAGCTAGTTGCCTCTACACTATTTAACTCCACTTTGGCGGGAATGGCGACACTTGGCTGCCCAATAAAAAATCAAACTGAGTTGGATGATCCAAACTGTGTAAAGTTGCTTTCTGATCATAGTGATAAAGCGATAATCTTCACTCGCTCACCCATGTCATCCCACTCAACAGCACATAAACTCGACCAGCAAGCGAGTAACGATGAGTTTACTACACCCTGGAAGAGACATATCGGCATGTACGCTTACCATGTAGGGACATTGAAAAACTTAAAGTTGCTACCTAGCACTCATATTGAGCAGTTAGAGCGCCTTGAGCAACTAAAAGCCCTCTGGCATGGTATCCATATTCAGGTGGCAAATATTCAACAAGCCCCGGGTCATGGCGTGGATACTCCCGAGGATCTCAATAGAGTAAGAGCAGTCTTAGAGATGGCTGTTTAGAAGCAGCGATGTAAAATAGCAGGAAGCGATTCCTGCTATTTTAGTTATTTTAGTTATTTGAGCTAAGAGCTGGATCCTGAAACAAGTTCAGGATGACAGCTCAAACTTACCGCTTTCTAAACTCAGACTTGAACTCGAGACTCGTCACATCTCAGTCCTAGCCTGACCTTATCACTTACAGCTTTCTCAGCCCTAGCTTGACCTTATCACTTACAACTTTCTCAGCCCTGTCTTGAGCTTATGGCTGCTTTACCCCAACCTTCTTCTGAGCACCTTTGTCGCTTGTACTAGATTCTTAAGGGCTGGCTCTACTTCATCCCATGTACGTGTCTTCAATCCACAATCTGGGTTTACCCATAACTGGCGTACGGCAATTTTATCGGCTGCTTTTTCGATTAGCTCTACAATTTCATCAACTGTTGGTGTGTTAGGCGAGTGAATATCGTAAACACCTGGACCAATTTCATTCGGGTATTCGAAGTCTTCAAAGGCTGACAGTAACTCCATGCGTGAGCGTGAGGTCTCAATGGTGATCACATCGGCGTCCATAGCCGCTATCGCTGCGATAGTTTCATTGAACTCGCTGTAACACATATGAGTATGGATCTGCGTCTCATCGGTGACACCTGCGGCGCTAAGCTTAAAAGCGTCCACCGCCCACTTGAGGTAAGCATCCCAATCACTCTTTTTCAAAGGCAGACCTTCACGGAAAGCTGGCTCATCGATTTGAATGATACCGATACCTGCATTTTGCAAATCGACGACTTCATCACGAATGGCCAAACCGATTTGAGTCGCTATCTGCTCACGGCTAATATCTTCACGAGCAAATGACCAATGCAGAATAGTTACCGGACCCGTTAGCATGCCCTTAACTGGCTTATCGGTTAGGCTCTGTGCATACTCAGCCCACTCAACAGTCATAGGCGTTGGACGTGATACATCTCCATAAATCAGTGGCGGTTTAACACAACGAGAGCCGTAACTCTGAACCCAGCCGAACTGAGTGAATGCGAAACCTTGTAACTGCTCACCGAAATACTCGACCATGTCGTTACGCTCAGCTTCACCATGAACCAGTACATCTATCCCTAGTTTAAGCTGACGCTCAACAGTGTCTCTAGTCACCTGACGTAGTTGATCATTGTAAAAGTCTTCGCTGATCTCACCTTTACGCCAGCGACTACGCAAGCCTCGAATAGCGGGAGTCTGCGGGAATGAGCCTATGGTTGTTGTTGGTAATAAAGGCAGTTGGTATTTTTGCTGCTGAACGCTCTGACGATTAACGAACTGAGTATCACGTTCATAGTCATCACTGTTAAGCGCGACAACACGGTCAATAACTTGCTTGTCTGCCGATGCTTCACGGGCATCACGCCTTGCAACACACGTTGCCACAATCGCATCAATTTCGGCTTTATCACTGCTGCTTTTTGGCGTGCTAAGCAGCGCTTTTAACTGAGTCAGCTCGGTAAGTTTCTGCTTAGCGAATGAAAGCTGTTGTTTAAGGGCTGGAGCCAGCTCAGTTTCAACATCGAGATCCACTGGGCTATGAAGCAATGAACAAGAAGGTGCTATCCAGACTCGTCCCTGAAGATCGTTGACTACAGAGCCGATACGCTCGGCAATCAAGTCAATATCTGCAGCCCAAACATTACGGCCATTGATAACGCCTAAAGAGAGTACCTGCTCAGGCTGCAGGTTTGCTGCAAATTCGCTAAGTTGCTCAGGAGCAGTAACCAAATCTAAGTGCAGACCAGCAACAGGCAGAGAAGAAACTAAGGCTTGATGATGAGCAATAGTGCCGTAGTAGCTCGCAAGTAAGACGTTTACTGGCGCATCTTTAAGTGCTTCATAGGTCGATGTTATAGCAGCTTGCCAATCGGCTTCTAGCTCAAGGGCTAGAATAGGCTCTTCGAGTTGCACCCACTCCACACCTTGCTCACTGAAACGGGCCAAGAGTTCTGCATAGGTCTTAATGAGCTTAGGCAGTAGTGAAAGTTTATCGAAATCGCTACCAACCGCTTTGGATAAAAACAGGTAAGACACCGGGCCTAACAGTACAGGTTTGGCGGCATAGCCTAATGCTTTTGCTTCTTCAACCTCTTCAAAAAACTGCTCATAGGCCAGGCTAAACTCCTGATCTACAGTCAGCTCTGGCACTATGTAGTGATAGTTAGTATTGAAATACTTGGTCATTTCACCGGCGGGGGCATCCTTACCCGATGGCGCACGGCCTCGAGCGACTCGAAACAAGGTATCTAAGTCGACCTTGTTAGCGTCAATGCCTTCATTGCGGTGACGCAATGGAATCGCGTTTAACGTCGCGCTTAATGTCAAAACCTGATCATAGAAAGCGAAATCACCAACAGGTAACAAAGAAACACCAGCCTGTGCCTGCCACTCCCAGTGAGTGCGACGCAACTCTTTAGCCACCAGCTTAAGCTCAGCCTGACTGATCTCGCCACGCCAGTATTTCTCCTGAGCAAATTTAAGCTCGCGCTGGCGACCGATTCTTGGAAAACCTAAGTTCGCTATCTGTATCGCTTTCGAAGTTTGCATATTGTATACCTTTTTGCTTTAATATGAGCAGAATTCAGAGTAAACGCGTAAAAGTGTTATCTGCAATCTTGGTGATTTAACATCTATCGATGCAAACACAAATGGGCGTCTGGACGTCTAGAAGTTTATTGTGATAGGCTATCTTCTGACAAACGAATTGATTTCAAGCGCAACATGAGCAAAATTCATGTTATGACAAAGTGGGTATATTATGATTGAGCTTAGACACTTACGAACACTAGTAGCCTTAAAGGAGACGGGAAGTCTTGCTGGTGCAGCCAAAAAACGCTTCGTCACTCAGTCAGCACTTTCTCATCAGATTAAAGAGTTAGAGACCCGAATTAACTCATCAATTTTTATCAGAAAGAGTAAACCTCTCTCTTTTACCCAAGAAGGTGCCAGACTGCTTAATCTGGCAGAAGAGATACTGCCCAAGGTGGTCGAAACAGAATATGACCTTAAGCAAGGCCTTAATGACGAGCTCAATCGGTTAGGCGTTGGTATCGAGTGTCATAGTTGCTTTCGTTGGCTAATGCCGGTTATGGAGCAATTCAGAGACGCTCACCCAGGCGTAAATTTAGACCTGTCCAGTCGTCACCTGTTTGACTCACTCAACGCCTTGGAAGTGGGTGAATTGGATGTGGTGCTGACTTCAGACCCGGTACCGGGGCAGTCTATCGCCTATCAACATCTTTTTGATTTTGAGGTTAAGCTGGTTGTCGCCAATGATCACCCGTTAGCGCAACAGGAATATGTCACCCCTAAGCAGCTTGAGAGACAGTCAATTATCAGCTATCCAGTACCCTTACAACGTTTGGATCTCTATCGTCACTTTCTTGAACCTGCCGGAGTTGAAGCGGGCGAACAGATCAGCTGTGATCTCACCATGATGCTTCTACAGCGTATCGCTTGCAAAGATGGTGTCGCCGCCCTGCCAACCTGGTCAATCAGCGAATCTTATGGCCTAAATTTAACGTCAGTAAAACTTGGCCCTGAAGGCTTAAAGCGACCACTGTTTGGTGCATACCGAAGGGATAGTTCTAGCGCAAGAATGGCACAACAATGGTTAAAGCTGGTCGCAAAAGAGGGCTTAGCGAAACAGCATAAGTTAAATTAAATGAAGTCACGAAATCCTAGGCTCTAGTATTGAGTTGCTAGGATCTTGCTATAAAGACAGGGCTAAGAGAGTTGCGAGCTACAGCCTGATGCTCGTAACTCGCGTCTCGATACTCGAACCTTCTCTTACAAAGGCTTCAGTAGTTGATTTCTCATTGATAGCACTCGTCTTAGCACTAAACCTGGAGAGTTTGGATTTCTGGTCTGACGCAAATTATGCGCAACCATAAACTCATCTTTTAGCTCATCATCTAAGCCTAAAGATTCAAATGCTTCTATGGTCAGAGTCTGCTTCTGATTGTCAATCAGTGACTTAATGATACTCAGTGGGAAAGACTCTTCAGATTCAGCGTTTAAGAAGGCAAATGCAGTTAGCGCTATAATCTCACCGAAAACACTAAATAACGCCAAGGTTTGCACTTCATCCGGGTTGATATCGACCCCTTCCATATTATGCAGACTATCAACCGCACCAGCCGCAATACTCTCGGTCAATGACCAATAACCTTGTACTAACTTTTTATACGGCTGCGGCAGTTCATCCAGACGCTCTTTCAAATAGAAGGTAAACGCATAACGGTATATGTTCACTTGGCCTAAACGTATCAAGGCGTCTTTTAATGAGCGGTTCTTCGTTGTGACACCGGCACCGCTAATCGCCGAGTTACTGCGCCAAAGCATATGAGCCGCAAGTGCGGGATCTGAGGAGACAATATCGATGACATTGCGGATATCACCATCGGCAATAATTGCTTTTTTTAATGGGATCAATATTCCGCGGCGACCGATCACCTGCTCTTCATTGCTAATAATTGCACGTACTTGAGTGAATACTTGGTGCTCAAGATCTGTCATGGGGAGTTTTAACCTACATTTAATATTTTGGTACAACACCAATTGTTATCAGGGGAATTTACCCATAAAAAGGCCACTATGGTCAAGTTGATTTCACTAAAATGAAAACTTTAACTCTATTTATCTGCTCAAGGTCAGATAACCAAGAGAGATCCACCGAGTTTGTAACAGAACTGAGCGATATCAACCATTTTATAAGAAGCAAAATTCAATCTAAAATCAGAAATTGTTCAACACTATTACTGAAAATCATAGATTCAATGCTTTCAAACCCTACATGGATCTATTATAACGCACCAGACTCACCGAGTCGTTGGTAAATAGACTCAGCTAATGAGCGATAACCCGCATTATTAAGGTGAATCGTATCAGACTTCATCGATGGACTTTTTAACAAGTCAGTCAAGGCGTCTTCAATGAGAATCACATCATAAGTTTCTGCTAACTCAGAGTAGAAATCTGCAGCAGAAAGAAAGATACTTTTTTTCGGTACAGCAATGAGCACTACGGGTATTGACTTAGCCTGTGCCAGTTTAATCATCTTTGCCAAATTAGATTTGGTCTTAGCTGGATCGTGATTTCGCAGAAAATCATTGCCGCCTTCGAGTAAAATGAGTAACTCAGGTGTTCCTTGATCAAGTAAGCCTTCCAACCTAAGTAAACCCTGAGTCGTGGTCTCTCCTGATACGCCAGCATTGATCACAGTCAAGCCAGTCAGCTTTGACAACACTGCAGGATAATCACCACCATCACTTGCCCCTTTGCCGTAGGTGAGGCTGTCACCAAAAGCTAAAATCCGAGCATTATCTGATAACGCAGGAATACTCACTTTCGAGCAAGCTTGCAAAAATAGCAGCAAAAAAAGAACGAGTATTCGAGTCGAAATACGACATATCAACTGACGTTTCATCAATAAACCTCAAACATAAAGGGTTTCGAATTAATAATACCAGTTCTATTAAATAAGTAATCATTCAGCGGGAATTAAAAATGCTGTAGGCAAGTAAGGGGATCGAAGCTAATAGTTATTCTATATCGAGAGCCACTTACGCGGCATAAAGCGCTTTAAACCCGCACTACGTGAGCTTCTCAGAACTTTTACTTCTGCGTTGCACTGCCTTTAAAGGGAATCACCATTTCTTCAGCAATGCGCCTTGAATTTAAAGCTCTGAGAAAGCTCTGAATAGATCATACATTTAATGGAATTGGTATAAAATAAAAAGCCAGACACAAGGTCTGGCTTTAGATGCAATCTAATGACACTAATTAAAATGAATGGCTAGAACGCTTGGTAGCTGACGCTCAGGAAGAACTCTCTACCTGGGCTAAAATAGTTCTGCGCCGAAATAATCTCTTCATCAAACAAATTGTTTGCCTTTAAACGCAAGCTCCATGCATCATCAAGCTGATAACCGATACTCAAGTCAACTTTATGAGTGGCATCAAAAAACTCATCATTGCCAGCATAACGCTTGCCTTGGTAATGGTAATTAGCAAGCAGATCAAACTGCTCCCAGCTATAGCTCAACATATAGTTAAACTCATTTTCACTGCGGCCAACAAGTTGCTCACCCGTTTGCACGTTTTCCGCATCAAGGTAGGTATAGCCCAGCTGATGATCTAGGTTAAATAACTGGTAGTTAGCCGACAGTTCAACGCCTCGGATTTCAGCTTCATTGATGTTAGCTGGTTTCCAGATATCCCAGCCATAATCATCTTTTTCACCCGTTGGAGCCCAAGCAATGAGGTTATCAATCTTGTTCTGAAACACGCTGATATAAGCACGGACATCTTTAGCAGTAAAGTTCAGCGTTAAGTCATAACTTTCTGCAGTTTCTGAGATCAGATCTGGGTTGCCCGAACCAGGCCAATACAGGTCATTAAAGGTAGGGGCTTTAAACGCCGTACCCGTTGTTGCAGCGAGGCGCCATTGCTCATTAAATTGATACGCTAAGCTGGCATTGTAAGACACTTCACTATCGATATTCTCTACATCATCATAACGAACAGCGACTTCAGCAAGTAATTTGCTCCACTGCTTTTGAACTAAGGCATATGCGCCAAAAAGATCACGTTCATCTTGCGCATAGTCGCCCTGAACGGATTCATTTGACCAGTCAATACCACCGGTAAACGTAAGCTCGTTAGCAGCTAAATACTGGTTACTCCAGTTAACTTGATTACGCTTAGTTTCAAATATAGATACAGGTACACTCGCATCATCACCACGGAAGTTTTCGTTGTGATCGCGAGATTGGCTTACTGCTAACTTACTGATGAATTGGTCTCTGCTATATTGCGTAGCAAGGTTCCAAAGATAGTTCTCATAATCGGATTCATCAGCCGAACCTGAAGCATAGATATCGTCGTATTGCGTATTACCCTTATCGTACTGACCGTTCCATAGCGCCTGCCAGTTCGAATTGATTTGCTGTGAGCCTTTTAATGAAATCGCACTGCGCTTGTAACCATCGTCATCATTTTCTACTTCAGCCCCGTTATAGACATCATAGCCTTCTGACTGTTCGTGATTGACAGAAAGGGTTGTGCTGCCCTCGCCATGAGTCAACCCTGCGCCAAATGAGCCACGAATGTAATCATTGTTGCCATATTCTGCACCGGCAAACCACTCACCACCTTTAAGCTGGCGAGTAAAAATTTGAATTACCCCGCCAATAGCATCACTGCCCCAAACCGAGGCTCTTGGGCCTTTAAGGACTTCGATACGCTCGATATTTTCAGGCGATAAGGTGTTGAAACTCACCGTACCTAGCGTGGCCGAGCCGACTTTTACGCCATCGACTAGGACTAACACATGATTTGAATTACTACCACGAAGGCTAATAGACGTTGACTGACCCGCGCCGCCGTTACGCGATACGCTCACACCTGGCAGTATTTCTAATACGTCTGCAACAGATTTAGGATTAAGGCGTGCTATCTCTTCACGCTCAATGGTATTAATAACCGTTAATTGCTGCTCAGCGGTTCTATCAAAACGTGAACCCGTTACAGTGATCTTTTCATCGACAACTTCAGCCGCTACAGCTGAAAATGCAGACAAGCCTAATACACTGCTGATTAGCATGGCTATTTTTGATAGTTTGTTTGACTTTTTATATGAGAATGTACCCATTTTACCTTTAACTCCTGAAAGGAAAACGGGGCAAAAATGTCACGATGTGAAGCTGCAGAGCCTATATCAAGTGATATAGCTACAGTTCATAACGCATCTCGAGATCTGCCCGCCGAAATCTCAAAATCATCTAATGGGCCGGTCTCCGGACTTAGGTTCTGCAATGTCTAATCAAAAATTCTAATTATGAACACTGCGCGAGTTTAGGATTTTTTAACGCTCCCTTCTGCCTTTCTATATCACTAGAAAGTTAGATAGGCGCGCCCAACTCTTACCTTTTACCGTTGCGGGGGCAGTGCCTGATTCTCACAGACTTCCCGATTATCCCTTACCTAGAATGTCTAGCGCTTAGTAAGCAACTAGCAATCAACACAGGTTTAGGCACCACAAAAGATTGACTAAAATAGTTTTATATTTAGTTCCAAGAACGCACTCAGTTTGTACTCTTTATTCAGTACCCTGTTAGCACCGAGCGACGATCCGCCGCATTATAGACGTCTATACGTATAAATGTCTAACTTTTGAATGACATTCTGCTTACCTGAATATCTAACTCTATTCACCCAGACATCGAATTCAACCAAGGTTGAATGAATCGTTTCGGTTAAAACCCGTACAAGCCCATGATTCATAATAGAAAGAAACTTAAGCCCTATCGCCTCAAAACAAACTCACAACCTTTAATACATTTTATCTACAAAACGACTTGCTAAATTAGATTACAAGTGTAATCTTAAACTTATCGATTACACTTGTAATCCATTTTATACATTCGATAACTAACGCTAGAACCCACACTTTGACAATAGGATCAGCCAATGAAAGAGATCAGTAATTCAGAGCTTGCCGTGCTCAATATCCTATGGGAGTCATCGCCAATAAGCTCCAGTGAAGTGGTGGATAAACTGGCAGATTCTAACGAATGGCATGAAAAAACGGTCAAAACCCTATTAAACCGTTTAGTAAAAAAACAGGCGATCGGGTTTCAAAAAAGGGGCCGAGGCTATCTCTATTCACCGCTGATCAATCAAGGCGAATACCAAATTAAAGAGAGCCAGTCTTTCGTTGAACGAATGTTTTCAGGCCGTGTAGCGCCGCTAGTAGCAGGCTTTGCCAAGGAGAATAAACTCAGCGCAGAAGATGTTGCTGAATTGAAAACGCTGATCGATAACTGGCAAGAAGATGACACCAAGCACAAAGACACTAACCAGAATGATGCAAACACTGACTCACATACTGAGGAGACAAAGTCATGATTAATTGGCTCATGGAACAGAGCATACTAATAAGCTTAGTCAGCGCCTTTATACTGGTTTTTCATAAACCCCTGCTTAAACAGCTGGGTGCTCATCACATGTATAGCTTATGGCTAGCGATTCCATTAATGCTACTAGGATCTGTGGTACTGCGATTTGTACCAAACTTATTGGCCGAATCTAAGATTGCGACATTTGAGCATTATAGAGTGCTGACATCCCTCGCCGTAAAAGACAGTGAAACATTTATCCCAACCCCCTTAGTCGCCGCTTTATGGCTATCAGGCATTTGCGTCATGGCTGCGCTCTTGCTACTGCAGCGACGTTACTTGGATAAGTTGCTGCGCAAGAGCAAACCTTATACTCAAAACCAGAGCGGCGAACTCAAAAATAACGGGCTTATGCTAGCCGACACTTTACCTATCTTACAGAGTCCAGAAATCACCTCCCCCATGCTAACGGGCGTAATTAAGCCAATGATCATAGTCCCAGCTGATTTCCATAAGCTCACGGTCAAACAACAGCAAGCCGTACTCGAACATGAGCAATACCATCACGAACGCGGAGATATCATCACCAACCTACTGGCCTATAGCTTGCTTGCCATGTTCTGGTTTAATCCCTTGTGCTGGCTGGCCTACAAACGTTTTCGAGATGATCAAGAACTCGCCTGTGATGCTCAAATTACTTCATCGATGAATACCGATGACAAAATTGCCTATAGTCATGCGCTACTGGCTTACTCTCAGCACGCTCAAATGGGCATGTTGCATACCCACTATGGAAATAAAAACATCTTAAAGGAAAGGATCATGCAAATGAAAAAATATCATGGAAAGAGTACCGTCGCCATTATTGCAATGACATTGGGGTTAAGTTTTGCCAGCTTAATGCTTAACCAACAAGTGCAGGCGGGTGATCATCAAAGCTCATCGAAAGAGTCATCAACTAGTTCTTCAAAAGAGTCATCTAAAGAGTCCGCTAAAAGTCATAAGCAAAATGTTCATCCACTGACTCGCGTCGAGCCTAAATACCCAAAAGCAGCAGTAGAAGCTAAACAAAATGGTTACGTTAAGCTCAAGTTCGATATCAGCAAGAAAGGCATGGTCTCTAACGTCAAAGTGATTAAGTCATCACCCAAAGGTGTATTCGATAAATCAGCAGTCAAAGCCCTAAAGCAGTGGGTGTATAAAGAGTCTAAGAAAGGGGCTAAGGGTGCTAAGGTTCAGCTCGATTTTGTTATCGATGAGCCTGCAGCCAATGTTGAGCGAATCAAGGTCACAGCCAATAAGTAATCGCTATTACTTATAGCTAATAGTTAATCGCTATAGTTAACAGCAATAAATCAACTGACTTAGAGCCATGTTACATAGGTTGATGAGTGAGTTTTTTGAAAAGGGGCCGCGGAGCTCTTTTTCCACATCTGTAGAAAGCCGATGAGAAATGGAAGTGGTAAGTTAAACAATAAAGAACAGGAAGGATAAACACCTCATCCTCCCTCACGCACTGTAATCGATTAAGCGGTTACAGCCTTAGGATTTGAACCGTATTGGTTCTCACCAATGCTATCTTGCACGTAAAAGATAAGCAGAACGATTGCACCAATAAGTGGGATTAAGCCTATTAACTGCCACCAGCCAGAGCGACCAGTGTCATGTAGACGGCGAGCCGAGATAGCGATTGTTGGGATCAATAAGCCTAATGCAAATACCGTTGAAAATATCATAGTGCCTAGGGCGACATCGATAACTGCAGCTAGCATATAAAAAATCAAATAAAACAGGGTATACATCCAAAATTCTTTACGACGAGCTCTGCCTGTAAAGTCAATCAGCAACCTCTTCGCTGGTATTGGCTTCTCTGTAAGCTTGTAACTCTTGATTAAATTCAACAGAAAGCGACTGCATCTTTATCATCATAGGTTGAGCCAAAGCTTGGGTCATTATCATAGACTCCTGCATTACAAGCGGCATCTTCTCAACCATAGAGCGGCCAGACTCACTGCGGTAAAACGCTATCATATCGGCAAGCTCTTTCTCCGAATAATGCTTAGCATAGAGATCTATCATCGGCTGCTTCAACTGAGCCCATCCTAGCTCTTGACGCATGATCTCTGTGCTCTTAAGCATGAATGTCTCAAACATCTCCTGCTCAGACTCCTTAACCTTCAGCTGCTGTTTCATTCCTAACATCATCTGAGTTACCTGATCGTACATAGTGTCGATCATCGACTCCGTTTTCATCTCGATAAGCAGTTGCTCAACATCATAACGTCGTGAATCTTCATCCGCAGACACAGTGAAGTTAACCAACAGAGCACTCGCAATAAGCAGTAACGAAAGGAAGTATCGCAGTGGTTTCAAAGGGTTTTGCAGCTTTATAAAAGTGGTAAACGGTAAGCCTAGGGTAAGTTGCTTCATATATAGCCTCCATGCAATTGTAAATTATCATCCATTGGACCTTCTCACAAACTTAGATTCAAGTCACTAATATCATTGTAAATAACCACAGTGAAAATATTCAAATGTGTAATAGTTAAATACATTTAGCACTGACAACTTAATGGTAACGGTTCTTATTAAGATTTAAACTCATTAAGATAGCACAGTGTTTCTGCCTATTCGGGGTAGCACACTTAATAATCAAAAAAGGATTTCAAAAAATGAAAATCTCAATCAGTCGTCTCAAGACGATTAGCGCAGTGGCTTTACTCGGTTTCACCAGCCTATTTGGCTTTACCTCACAGGCTCATGCCAATGAATGTGAACTCACCATCAGCGCTAACGACGCGATGCAGTTCGACACTAAAGAGCTCAGCGTTCCGGCTAGCTGTAAAGAGGTTACTCTGACGCTAACTCATGCCGGGCAGCTACCAAAAGCCGCTATGGGTCATAACTGGGTACTGACAACAGCAGCCGATATGCAGCCAGTGGCTAATGACGGCATGGCAGCAGGCGCTGATAAAAACTATGTTAAGGACGGCGACACACGTGTTATTGCTCACACAGATGTCGTCGGCGGTGGCAGTTCAAGCTCCATTACCTTCAGCACAGAAGCCATGAGCGCTACAGAAACTTACAAATTCTTCTGCTCATTCCCTGGCCATTGGGCAATCATGCAGGGCAGTTTTATTATCAAATAAGGTCCTAGATTATAGTTCCTAGGATCTAGATTATTGATTCTAGGAGCTCGTCGCTGATTTATTCTTATCACCCCTGCCGCCTTTCATCACAAATCCCATATCTAATAAAGCTTACATCTATCCCTGTTAAAGCCGGTCCTACAATCTGTTTTCGGAGAGTTAAAAACTTAGGGAAATATTAAACTATAAGTGCTAAGTTTTAAGTTAGTTACCTAGCGTCTAGGTCTAATCCCTAGATAATCGCTCCTGGAAACTTCCCTAAAAATAAAAGGAATTTCTATGCAAAGCTTGTGGCATGAGCACACCGCCAATCAATTCACTACCCCGCTTGAGTTACGTGTGTATAGCTCACGTCTGCTCGGCCAAGAACCAGCATTAGTGCTGCACGGTGGTGGCAATACCTCGGTAAAAACCCAAGTTAACAACCTGTTTGGTGAGGCTGAAGAGATACTTTTTGTAAAAGGCAGCGGCTGGGATTTAGAGACCATAGAAGCGGCTGGTTTTGCGCCCGTTAAGATGGACGTGTTACTGAGTATGGCCAAGTTGCCAGAGTTAAACGACAGCGATATGGTTAAGTATCAACGTGCAGCCATGATTGACCCAAACGCACCTAATCCCTCAGTAGAAGCCATTCTGCACGCTATTATCCCTTTCGCTTTTGTCGACCATACCCATGCAGATGCCATAGTGACACTAACCAATACTGGCTCAAGTTCAGGCTCACAGGGTGCAGCGAATATACTGCAGCTGTTTGGCAAACGAGTCTTAGTCATCCCCTATGTGATGCCCGGCTTTGCACTGGCTAAACAGATCTATGAGATGACCCAAGACATCGACTGGGCCACGATTGAGGGGCTGGTATTAATGAACCATGGACTGTTTACCTTTAGTGACGATGCTAAAACGGCTTATGAGAACACCATTAAGCTAGTTACTGAGGCCGAAGCGTTTATCGAAGCGAGTCTGTGCATTACCGCTGAAGCACGGGAAGAGGCCGATGAAAAACCCCTCGAGTACTGCGATGATGAGATCAATATCGATCTGATTGAACTCGCCCAAATTCGCAAGTTAGTTTCGGCACAAAAAGGCTCAGCTCAAGTTGCACTACTCAATAGCAGCAAGGGTTCATGTCATATCGCCTCACACCCTATGCTTCACAGTATCGCTAGCCGTGGGCCACTGACACCTGATCATGTCATTCGTACTAAGCGTATTCCCGCCATTTTAAATGATGATTTCGATACAGAGCTTGGCCATTATGCCCGAGAGTATATCGAATATTTTGACCGCTATCAGAGTGGCCAGACCATGCTCAACTACGCACCCAACTTTGCTATCTGGCAAGGTAAAGCCGCCATCTCTTTCGGCAAGACCGTCGACCAAGCCTTGATCATCGAAGATATCACCAGCCACACCTTCGATGCGATATTAACTGCCGAGGCCCTTGGGGGTTATCAAGCGCTGAGCCCAGCTGATATCTTTGCCGTCGAATACTGGGAACTTGAGCAGGCCAAGTTGAAGAAAGCTGCAAGCGTTAGCCATAAGCCTTTACAAGGAAAAATTGCCATGGTCACCTGCGCCGCCACACCTGTGGGTCAGGCCGTGGTCTCTCACATGGAAGCATTAGGCGCTAATGTGGTCGAGCTCGGTGAACATTTAGAATTTGATAATTTAGATAAATGTCAGGAAGCTGCCGAAACCGCCATTATCGATTATGGCGGATTAGATATCGTCTGCTGCCTTGGGGATGACCCATCTAACCTTATGTTACTCAGAGCCTGTGAACCCTTTTTAGCTCATGGTATCAATCCCACAGTATTGTGCGTTAACCATGGCGCACTCCCCGTCATGAATCATGACAGCATCAAGGTGCTACACCTCAACTGCTCATCGAGTCAGATATTAGTCTCAGCGGATGGCACAAAATTATTAGTGCGAAAAACCAATGGTGAGTATCCGCAAACTGGCATTTTTAACTTGCTCAGCGCGATAACTATGATGCTGTCGAGCGAATATGTACCTCACGAAGAAGGGGTAACGGTTTAGGGCTGAGAAGTAACGAGTTCAAGACAGAGCCAAGACAGTTACGAGTTACGAGTTACGAGGAAAAGATTAAAACAAAGAAGTGTCGAGGATAAGACAGAGCAAAGAAAGGCTCGAGTAGCGAGGAAGAATAAGGCTGAGAAGTTGCGAGGATGAGCTAGGGCTAATTGTAGGACCGGCTTAAGCCGGGAAAGATGCAACAGACAAGGATTCGCAGCTAAATCAGCTCCTACATAAATCCTCGAACCTGGGAATAAGCATAAGGAAATGATGATGGAAAACTATCTGTTAGCCATAGATGCGGGGACGGGCAGCGGCCGTGCTGTGTTGTTTGATTTGCAGGGAAAACAAATCTCCGTCGGCCAAGAGGAGTGGCAACATCTCGCCGAAGCGGGCGTCGACAACTCCATGGGTTTCGATTACGACAGTGACTGGCCACTGCTATGTCGCTGTATCAAACAAGCCATCCATAAGGCGCAAATATCCCCCGAGCAGATCATCGCCGTATCAGCGACTAGTATGCGTGAAGGCATAGTGGTATTTGATCAACATGGCACGGAGATCTGGGCGGTAGCCAATGTCGATGCTCGCGCATCGAAACAGGTCATGGCATTGAAAGAATCTTCGCCTGATATCGAATATCGAGATTATCAGCAATCGGGACAAACCTTTGCTCTGGGTGCACTACCCCGCTTGTTATGGCTCAAGGAGCATCATCCAGAACTCTATGACAGAGCGAACTGCGTTGCCATGCTCAGCGACTGGGTATTAGCCAAACTGAGCGGCGTCATTGCCACCGATCCCTCCAATGCTGGCACTACAGGTATATTCTCCCTCGCATCACGTAACTGGGTACCAGAGATGGCCGAAGAAGTCGGCCTTAACCCTGCAATATTTCCACCCGTGGTTGAAACAGGCACCAAGATAGGCGAAGTGACAGAGCAAGCGGCTAGAGAATCTGGCCTAAGTGCTGGCACTGCTGTGGTGATGGGCGGCGGAGATGTACAGCTTGGTGCAGCAGGGCTCGGGGTCGTTAACCTAGGTGACATCGCAGTCTTAGGTGGCAGTTTTTGGCAGCAAGTGGTTAATATCGATGCCCAAATGCCACCACCAAAAGATATGTCGATCCGAGTCAATCCTCATGTGATAACAGGGCTATCTCAGGCCGAAGGGATCACCTTTTTCAGCGGCTTAGTGATGCGCTGGTTTGTCGACGCCTTCTGTCATCTAGAGAAGCAACTCGCTATCGAATCTGGAATCGATCCCTATGCCTATATGGAGAAGCTAGCGCAACAAGTCCCTGTGGGCAGCTATGACATTTTGCCAATTTTTTCCGATGCCATGCATTATGACCATTGGTATCACGCCGCGCCTTCGTTTATCAATCTGTCACTGGATGCCGACAAGAGCAACCCGGCTTGCCTGTTTCGTAGCCTGCAGGAAAATGCCTGTATTGTCTCGGCGATTAACCTTGAAAATATTCAGGCATTCAGTCAACCCCATGCAAACAAAGCAGATCAGCCTATCGTCTTTGCTGGCGGTGCGAGTAAAGGTTTTCTATGGCCACAGATCCTCGCCGATGTCACCGGCAGAAAAGTCAAAATCCCTCAAGTCAAAGAGGCGACCTCTTTGGGCTGCGCCATGGCCGCAGGGGTAGGAATAGGCGTCTACGCCAGTATTAAATCCGCCGCCGATTCGATTGTCTGCTGGGAAAAAGAATATCTACCGAACATGGACAACTACCAGCATTATCAAGCACTAAAAGAGCGCTGGATACTTGTATACGAACAGCAACTCAAGCTGGTCGATAAGGGACTCACCCACTCAATGTGGCAAGCACCGGGACTTTAAAAAATTGTAGGACCGGCTTTAGCCGGGAGAGATGAAACAAACAAAGCATCGCAGCTAAAGCAGCTCCTACATGAGAGCTGGATGCTCCTAGGAACTCGTTCCTAGGTTCTAAAAACTAGTAAACAGGAACCGCTATGTACTTAACCAATGAATCTGAACATGACTATCGCTTCGGCGACTATGGTCCTAAATACCTCACCAATGGCCCAAGAGTTGATTTTGGCATTGTGGTGATAACTCCCGGCGAGGCGCATCCCTGTCATAAACATGTCACTCAGGAGGAGTCATTTCTGGTGCTTGAGGGGGAATGTACAGTTTATGTTGATGGCGAGCCAGTTCTGATAAAAGAGGGCGACTATCTACGCTGTGAGCCCGGAGAGTCTCACCAGTTTAGCAACGAAAGTGACAGCAACTTTAAGGCGGTATTTGTTAAAGCGGCCCATTGCGAAATCAAAGACAGTGTCTATATTGATTGGCAGCCGGGCCAGCCCTTCTTAAAAGAGGAGTGAAAGAGGTCCTAGGACCTAGGTTCTAGGTTCTATAAACCTAAACAACTTCTTGATGTAGCTTAAATACAGCCTCGGTAAGCGCTTGCTTTAGCTCATCGTTTTTAAGCTCGCCCTTTTCCATATCGAAGTTATCGAAGAAGCTTGGGATAGACAGGCTGGCTTTCACATCGGCAGCAAAATAGGGAGCTGAACCTGCGGCTGCAGCTAATACGGTTTTCGCTCCGCCAGGTCCAGGCGAAGTCGCTAGCAGTACCATAGGCTTATTCTGAAATACCTTCATGTCGATGCGTGATGTCCAATCGAACAGGTTCTTGTAAGCTGCCGTGTATGAGCCGTTATGCTCGGCAAATGAGATGATGATGCCATCAGCCTGACCCAGTTTGGCAAAGAACTTCTGTGCCAGCTCATGTTGACCTAACTCCTCTTCTCTATCTTGGCTAAAGATAGGCATCTCATAGTCATTGATATCGAGTATCTCGACATCGGCACCTTCAACCAGTGAAGCTGCATAAGTCGCTAGCTGCTTATTGATAGATTTACTGCTGTTACTTGCTGCAAAGGCTAATAGTTTCATAATAATTCTCTCTTTCACTGATTTTAGGAGCCGCTTAGGGCTGGTTTTATTCACAAGCCGCTCGAGGCTGACTTTCTTCACAAGCTGCTCAAGGCTGATTTTTAGAGCCGCTTAGGGCTATAGTGATCTGCAAGGCTCTATAGCATTGCTTTCGGTCGATAATTCTGAATTTTCGCTACAAGAGCGAGTATATAAATAGGTGCTACACATGGCTGCACTGGCACACGCTAGCCCCATAAAAGACAGTAATACTGCAGGGGACTGTGCATGGGACAAGCTGATCGCACCACTAAAAGCTGCACCTAACGCGAACTGACATAAGCCAAATACGCCCGAAATAGCACCGCCTTGAGTCGGATAAAATGACATAGCAGCTGAAATAGCATTAGCCGAAATCATTCCTAGCAAGATATTGAAAATAAACACTGCAATCACGATAGCCGTTAACGGTGCCTGCATCTGTGCGAGTACGAAGAACAAGAAGCTGAGTGGCCCGAGTAACAAACCGGCGATAATGGCTTTCTTATTTGGGGCTATCTTGGCTAATACCTTAGCGCTTAGCAGGCTGCCAGATATCATCGCCAGCGCATTTAACCCTAACAGATAACTGTAGTTTTCTGGACTGACCTTAAAAAAGTCGATATAGACAAAAGCAGAGCCTGCAACAAAGGAAAACAACGCCGCAAAACCAAAGCCACCGAGGAAGATAAAAGCAATCGGCAATGGCTGTTTGAATATAGCGATAAAGTCGGCGAGTGATGAACTGCTAGTCACTTGTTCTCGCTTATCATTTTTAACCTTGTCACTCTTAGTCACTTCTGAACTATTTACACTTTCAAGCTTTTCACTGTGGGTAAATAAGCTCAACACAAAAGCAAAGACACCGACACCAGCGAGCACGTAAAAGATCTCCTCCCAGCTACCATGCTTAAGTATTTGACCACCTATCATAGGTGCGACTAACGGCGCGATAACCACTGTAGCCATCACATAAGTGATGATTTGTGAGCCTTTTTGAATATCGAACTTTTGCTGGATCATAGCAAAACACACCACAGAACTTGCACCACCAATAGCTTGGAATATACGAGCAAGGTAGAGGCCTTCACTGCTCTCAACAAGAGGAACAGCCAAACTTGAAAGAGTAAAAATAACTAAGCCTGACAGTAATAGATTCAGCTTGTTGAATCGGTCAGCCAACAAACCAAACACAGGCTGGGCCAAAGCAAAAGCGAGCAAAAATACCGCCACTGACATCTCCATATCATTAATAGACACAGATAATGAGCTCGCCATTGTAGGCAGCGCTGGCAGATACATATCAATGGCTAATGGAGACAGTCCAAATAATAGGGCGGTGACTAGAATGTAGAGTTTTATGTTGTGCTGCATAGCATCTCCTTATGCCCTTTTGCTTTGCAGAACTCGAAGGTTCCAAATCCAGCCTCAGACACGAATCACAATGGTTGGTCACAAGCCTTAATGGCAAAGCTTGTTACATTCAATAGTGATAAGTGTATATTGATAGTTATTCAAGATTAATAACCCTAATTGATAAAGACTATTTCCATATGACTATGAATAAGCTTTTTGATGGTGTCATGGTGTTCACCCAAGTGGTGAAAACTGGCGGTTTCTCAGCCGCGGCTGAGCTGATGGGGCATTCCACATCTTATATCAGTAAGGAAGTAAACAAGCTTGAAGAGAGGCTTGGCGTGCGCTTACTAAATCGTACCACCCGCTCCATCGGTCTGACACCTGAGGGCAAAGCTTACTATCAAGAGTGCCAGCAGCTAGTCGCCGATGCTGAGCAAGCGGTCAATATGCTGACCCAACATGAGGTTGCACCTAAAGGCACCCTGAGACTCAGCACGCCCGTTGGTTTTGGTAATAACTATTTACAGCCCATTCTAGCTGAATATATGCGTCTCTATCCTAACGTATCTTTAGAGCTCGACCTCAATGACCGCAAGGTTGATGTGGTTGCAGAAGGTTACGATCTGGCCATACGCGCTTCGCTGCAGCTCGAAGAATCCAGTCTTATCTGCCGCAAGGTGTTTAGCTGTAAAGGCTATATTGTTGCCAGCCCTGGTTACCTATCTAAGCATGGCCGCCCCCACCATCCACAAGAATTAAGCCGTCATAATTGCTTCTGTTACAGCAATCATAAATCACCGAATAAGTGGCAGTTTAATGATAAAGAAGGCAAGTCTTACTCCGTCGATGTCAGGCAAAAACTGGTCTGTAACAGCGCCGAAATGGAGCTGGCACTGGTTTTAGATGATCTGGGGATCTGCCGATTACCTATGTTCTATATGGAAGAAGAAATAAAGTCAGGCAAGCTTGAGATCCTATTTGAAGATCTACCCGCTCCAGAAATTGATGTATTTGTGGTCTACCCGAGTCGCAAACATCTATCCCCTAAAGTACGGGCTTTTATCGATTTAACTGTTGATTACCTTTCCAGCAGATAAAGCCTGTTTAATACAGCTAAGCCGCTATACAAGTGACCTAAAAGTTCTTAGCAAAATATCTTTAAACACATGTTAGAATATTGAGCTGTTTTCATTTAATTTGTTAAATTTTCATTAGGTTGCACCTTCCCTTTCAATGTGAAAGCTATTTCAGAGTGCGCCTGTAGCCTTTATATGGATGTTATTCGTGGTAAAAAAAATACTCTCTATGACCAGCTCCTCTCAGATGCTGGTTGCCATGTTTATCGGCTTTGGCGTCGGTATCTTCTTCGGTGAGTCTGTTGGCTGGCTCAGTACCATAGGCAATGCGGTTATCTTGCTGATGCAGATGACGGTACTGCCCTATATTCTCGTTTCCTTGATCGGCGGTATCGGCAAACTACAAAAGAGCACGGCTACCCTTATTTTCAGCCGAGCTGGGGTGATCATGTTACTGCTATGGTTATTAGCACTGGCTGTTATCGCCCTGATGCCATTGTCATTTCCCTTTGTTGAATCAGCCTCCTTTTTTAGTACTAGCAGCATAGAACCCGCCGCGGCCATAGACTATTTCAAGCTGTATATTCCCTCTAATCCATTCGAGTCGATGGCGGCAGGTTATGTGCCTGCCATGGTGGTATTCAGTATCGCCATGGGCTTAGCCCTTATCGGTATGGAGGGGGAGCATAAGCAGCAGATATTGACATTTATGCACACCAGCAGCGAGATTTTCTCTCGCATCACCCGCGGCCTGATAAAAATATTACCTATCGGTATTTTTGCCATGTCGGCCTCGGCGGCGGGTACTATGGGCGTGGAGGAGTTTGCCAGTATGCAGGTCTATCTGATCAGCTACTTCGTACTCTGCCTGCTATTAACCTTCTGGGTACTGCCTTGGATTGTGGCCTCACTAACACCAATCACTTTTCATCAAGCCTTGAGTATCTCCAAAGCCAGCTTAGTCACCGCCTTTGCTACCGGTAATATCTTTATCGTGATCCCGGTGATTATCGAAGAGTGTAAGCAGATAATGAGGGAGCATGACAATCTAAGTGAAGATGGTGCGACCTTGATTGAGATCTTGGTGCCTATTGCCTTCACCTTCCCCAATATCGGCAAGTTAACGGTCATATTATTTGTATTCTTTGCAGGCTGGTTTAACGGTACGCCCGTTGACTTAAGCGCCATTCCCTCGCTATCAATTAGTGGTCTGTTATCGCTATTTGGCAGCGTCTATGTGGCGATTCCATTTATGTTAGATCTGGTCCACCTGCCTTCAGATCTATTCCAGCTATTTGTAATGTCAGGCTTTATCACAGGTAAATTTAATTCTATCGCCGCAGTAATGAATCTTTTTGTACTGACGATTTTAACGGCAGCCCTGTTTCAAAAATGCCTAAAGCTGAGTCCTCCAAGGCTTATCAAGATGGGGGTAGGTATCAGCGCGAGTGTCGTATTAACCATACTGGTGCTGCGTGTCGGCATGGGAATGTTTATCCATAGTCCAGAGATAACCAGTGGTGTCATTGCCAATATGCAGGTGGCCGATAAAGTCCCCACTAAGGTCAAGAGACAGTTTCCTGAGCTTGGGGTAACACCCAGAGCCCCTATTGCTAACCTAGATATAATACGCACTCGGGGAACATTAAGAGTGGGTTATATCCCTAGTAACGTGCCTTTTAGCTATTACAATAATGCCGGGCAACTCGTAGGATTTGATAGTGCTATGGCCTCTAAACTGGCCGAAGATTTAGATGTAAAGATTGAGTTTATCCCCTTTAAGAAAGACAAGTTAGCAGAATCGTTAAAGGCGGGATTCTTCGATATTGCCATGTCGGGGCTGGCCATGGATATTGAGCAGATGGATAAGCTCAGTTACGCCGAGCCAGTGCTTGAGCTTAACCTTGCCATCGCCACTCGTGACCATATGGTGAATCAGTTTAAAGATTCTGAGAGTATCTTAGAGATGGAGAACGTCACCATTGCCTATGTTGAACATGGGGATATCATCGAAGAAGCGCAGAAAAAATATCCCAACCTTAAATTTGTCAAAATAGCGGGCTACAAAAACTTCTTTAGACAGAAGCAACCTAAGTATGATGCGGTAGTGATCAGCGCTCAAGCAGGCTCAGCATGGACACTGTTCTTCCCGGGTTACGGTATTGCAATCCCACCGACGACCTCTCGCTATCCAGTTGCTTATGCCGTCGCTCAAAACAACCAATCACTACTGAATTATGTCAATAACTGGCAGAAACTGCGCAAGGTCGATGGTCATCAAGAGCGGATCTATAACTACTGGATGCTTGGACAAGGGGCAAGCGAGGTGAAACCTCGCTGGTCTATCATACGTGACGTATTGCACTGGGTAGATTAGCGCCCCTTATCGAAATATGGTTCGAGTTATCACGATCAAAAAAGGAGAGCTAATGCTCTCCTTTAGTTTTCAGTAGCTGTTTACTAACAGTCTTCGGTCTCAACTATCACCACTGGCCCTGTTGCAGATTCCAAGTTGGTGTAGCGAATATGACAGTTAAAGCTTACTTTCTTTTGTGAAAGGTCTTCTGAGAAAAAGATATAGATCCTATTTAAGCCCGTCGACTTATCGATAAAGAAGGGGGCTGCGTCATTATCGGCTTCAATTGCAGTGAGCGAGACTGAGTCTATCTCTAACCAAGCTTGCACTTGCTCATTGAGCTTATCAAAACTATCAGTCCCCTCAACCGAAGGATGACCGTTAAAAAGTGGTACAGCAACGCCATTAATCTCAATCTGACCATCACCCGTTTCTTGACCTTCTATTGCAGCCTTACTGTGTACCAGATCTAGGCCGCTCTCCATCGCGCCAGCTATGCTCTCGAGCACAGCAGCTTTTGAGTCGCTAGTCAGACTGATAAATTTAGGCGCAGCCACTACCGCTAATATCCCTAGGATAATAATCACTACAACTAACTCGATAAGCGTAAAGCCAGCCGTTCTAGTTTTTTTACTACTCATACAAACTTCTTAACCTCAAGTAATCACTTAGCCGATTAACAGCCAAAAATGTTACAGCCACTCGGCTAGCATATTCTGTACTACAGGCGCGACATTGATACCTATCATCCAATCTGGACCGAATGAATCGGCCTGATCGACATAGTAGTTTACTTCTACGGCAAACTTCCATGGACGACCATTAAGCTTTACGGTTTTGCCAACGGCAAAGTTTACAGGAATGGTTGCGCCTCCCACTTCATGATCGTATGTCATAATGGGCGATGTTGCCACGCTCCAGCCGCCTCCCGGCAGGTAGACGCCAAACAGTTGTAGCGTCGAGAGACTAATATCTTTCTCGCCAGAGCCAGCCACACTCCACTGATGATTAAAGAAACCACCAGCCACATAACTGTCACTCACCTTGCCTAGTTGAAGACCTGGGCCTAAGGTCCACTTATCGGCGCCCAGTTTATCCTCTGTCGCCGTTGGCAAAGTGGACGTTGCGCCATAAGACCAAAGAAAACCATTCTCCTCAGTATCACCATATTGCAGATCGATAGTGATATCACCAAAGCCAGTCTCACTGGAAAAAGGAGACTCGGAATCGTTGCCACTCAGCGTTGGAGAGCTAATTAACAGCGGCAGAGCAGGCCTGACATAAAGAGTATTATCATTGGCCATAGGAAAGGGTAGCGTCGGCTGGAACATAATTGTAGTGCCAGATTGCTCAGAAGCATGATCAAGGCTGCCGGTGTAGGTTCGATACTGGGTCTTAAATTTAAGGCTAGTAAGCGGCGTATTTGGATTCGCCAGCTCTCTAGCAAGTTCAGCGTTCGACTTGCCTTCATAATCAGCAGCTAACGCTGAAAAACTAACAAGGGAAATGGATAATAATGCGATCAGTCTGCTCAACACAGTCTCCTACAGCCAGATAGCTCTGACAATGTCTGCTTTTGTTATTATTCCGCTATCTTACAGAAAAAGCACACATTTTTACAACTAACTGCTCACCATTTGCCAACAAGCGAATATTTACCTGTAAGTTAACCTTAGGTATTAAGACTCTCGACTTAAGGCTTCACCTAATGGTTCAAAATAGCCGATAAGCGCATTGAAGATCTGATTGCGATGTTCAAGTTCAGGGTAACCGCCTGCATCAGCAAGTTTTGAGTCTAAGGTTTCATTAACAAGATAGGTATTACTGATCTCGGGATGTGATTCGATACACGCCTCGAATGCACGCGCCATCAGCTCAGTAGGCTTTGAAAAGTATTGCCGGCCATATTGCTTATCCAAGGCTACCGCTCGGTCGACATATTCATGACTATCTTGACCATCTGGGGTCAAAAATGTTGTCGCAAAAACCAGTTCTAATCGCTGATTTAATGGGTGTTTAATACTCGGAACATCTGTAAGCCAGCAGTTAGAAGCAAAAGCAGTTCCTCCCGAACGTTCACGAGTTTTAAATGCTTTAGCGGCGATGTAATGATCATAAGCATGCCAAAACTCATGTGCCAGAGCCCCTGCTCCTGCATTCTTGGCAAGAGCCAGTTCACGTCCCGCTGGCATATAATGGGCCTGAACGCCTTGCTGACCTCCACTACCAAAAGCCAGGTTAAGGGTTTGTCTGAGCCCGATAGCGATGGGAGGAAGTTTCAAAATAAATGCCAGATCAGCAAGTGAGTCAAAAATAAGATTAGCCGCCTTGTGCTTCTCGTCTTCTTCCACCCAACTCCCCAAGCGAATGTGATTTAGGCCGAAGGTCTCTTTAATATCATGAAAACTCACCTGCTCTCCGAAACGATAATCGGGGCCAACTCGCCTGTACGTTTTACGCTTTAACACTCACTATTCCATTCGCTGTAATTAGCCACATTATACCTTATTAGTCTAAACCTCATATCAATTGATATGAGTGCTGCATTCTTTTGGGGTACGCCGTTCAGTAAACATTCAGGCCATTAACGCTATTATCTAGCCGAACTTATAGAGCGAAATGAAAAGGAAGATATTGATGAGATTAGTCACATTATGGTTAGCTATAATCGTTATGAGTACTGTTGTAGTAGCCTTGTCAGGCACTATTCACTGGCCAATGCTAGCCACTATGTTCACCGCTATGAGTATTTCCTTATTCATCATGGTTAATATTGGCAAGGTTGCCGATAAACACTTTGTTGGCCTCTGCTCACCTAAGTGAGCTCGCTTTAAAGCAGTCCTTTCAGCTTGTATTTACAAATTGGCAGACTGAACATTAACAGTGTGCACCGCAGCAAAGGCTTTGGCATAGTTATCTGAACCTAGATGATTGCTTAAAATAGTAATATTAATCAGCAGTCCATCACTGACCAAAGCCCCTGCCGTGACATAAGCATACTCGCCCTTAGTGAGCTTTTTTCGGCTAGCAATGACGGGATCAACATAATTGGTCAGCCTCACTTTTCCATCAAGAAACAGCGGAGTCAGTTCATGGCTATTCAATTTTGAATCGCGACTGAACATATACTTCATGTCCGTTTCTAACATCACCCTATCTAGCAATCCCGTCTGACTAAATTCCCTAGAGTCGATCTTAATAAACGTCATTAAAAGAGTCATATCACTGCCCGAGTATGGCTTAACCCTAAGGGTTGAGGCATCACCGGATGGTGAGTGATTAATTCGGCTTTTCCAGCTTTTTGGCACACCTACGAGATACACTTTACTCTGATGAAGCACTGAAATAACTTGAACCTGATTATCTTGCACTCGGGCATTTTGCTCTTTTACAACAATAACATCTGACTGTGATGCCTCGGGGCAAGGCATATCTTGATAGCCCACTTTGCCGCTGTCTGAAACACATTTATTAATCGCTAAACTGGGCAAACTCAATAGTAAACTAGTCAATAAAACTGCTATAGATACTAGAGTTAGCCTTTGATTGCTCTGATTTATACTGAATAACATCAAATCGCCCTCCTTCCCTGTTGGTTAAAGGTTAAGAAACAAATGATAATTAAACGAATTAAATATGTAACAGGATCTCTCGCTGAGTAATATAGAGCCTGTCACCACACTCTCGTCATCGCTACTCATAAAAATATGACCAGCTTAAGTCATCGACACTCCAATCTCAGCTATCAAAAAAAGGGGATTTCAGGCATAATATTGCGCATAAAAAGCTTGTAAATGCTTGTCGTAACGCTTAGGAACCCCACAATGACGCAGATCACCCTACTTACACCCGATGATTGGCACCTTCACTTCCGTGATGGTGATATGTTGCAAGAAACTGTCCCGGCTACCGCCAGACTTTTCCAACGTGCCATCGTCATGCCTAACCTGCTACCACCAATCACTGATGCAAAATTGGTTAACGCCTATCGCGAACGTATTTTGGCTGCGCGTCCACAAGGTTCTACTTTTGAGCCTTTAATGACCATCTTCCTAACTAACGACACGACAGAGCAAGATATCCTCGACGCCAAAGCGGCTGGCGTTGTTGCGGCTAAGCTCTACCCAGCTGGCGCGACCACTAACTCGGATGCTGCAGTAAAAGCACTCGATAGCCTGTTTCCTATCTTTGAAAAGATGGCAGAGATCGGCATGTTATTACTGGTTCACGGTGAAGTCACCGAGTCACATATCGATATTTTCGACCGTGAAGCCATTTTCATTGAGCGTAATCTGACTCGCATCGTCGATGCTTTCCCAAGCCTTAAAGTGGTATTTGAACATATCACCACTAAAGAAGCCGCAGAGTTTGTTGCCAGTGCTTCTGACAATGTGGCCGCAACGATCACGCCACAGCATCTACTGCTAAACCGTAACGATCTGCTCGTTGGCGGCGTACGTCCACATAACTTCTGTCTACCAGTGCTTAAGCGTAATACTCACCAAGAAGCATTGCGCGCTGCAGTGGCTACTGGTTCTAGCAAGTTCTTCTTAGGTACAGATTCTGCGCCACATGAGAAGCATCGTAAAGAATCGGCTTGTGGTTGCGCAGGTTGTTACAGCGCTTGGAGTGCACTCGAGCTTTATGCACAAGTATTTGATGACCTAGGGGTTATCGACAAGCTTGAAGGTTTTGCCAGTACTCACGGCCCTGACTTCTACGGCCTACCAAGAAACACCAGCACTGTGACATTAGTAAAGGAAACTTGGACGGTACCGAGCGAGATTATCTTGCCAAACGGCAGTCCAATCGTGCCTTTCTTCGCTGGCGAAGAGGTAAATTGGAAAGTGAAAGCTTAGCGCTAAAGCTAAACCTCTATGAATAACTCGTTTTAAAACGCCCGCATTTTGTGGGCGTTTTTATATGCTGATGAAAAACTATCAACTACCTGTAATAAATAATCCTCTGCGGCCAGTAATAAAAAGTTACCTACAGCTTTCACAAACTCCACTTCCAAGACCACTGTCTAGTTTCAATTCACCATGCCCAGAACCGACATTAACAGCAGAGTTAGTATTGAACTCAGGAGCATACTGAAACTCATACTCTGACTCCGATAGGCTCGCCCCTTCGTGATGACTACAATCATGATGGCTCACAGTGGTAATAGAAAAAACAAAGACAATGAAAAAGAGAAAATTACCAAATAACAGATAAGGTAAATTACCACGGGTTTTAATGGCAATGACGATCCCCCCCAGGACATTTACCACTAAGACAAACAACATCATATTTATCACTATGCTGGCGCTTTCGATAATATGAAAATAGTGAAAAATGGAAAACAACACACTCGCACATGTACAAAATGCCGGAATAAAGATCAGCAACCAAGCCAAGTTTTTCAAGAGAGACCTCAGAGGTAAATGATAACTAACTCATACTGAGTGCTTTGCTAACAAATGGTTCAACTTGTATCGGTTAAGCTTAAAATAAACTTAACAGCCTTTGAGCTAGATCACATGCCATTCAATACTTAAGCAAATACCAATCGGTATAAAGCACTCACAAAAAAGCCTGCTCTTGCAGGCTTCTCATTAGCTATCGGTATCTAACAACAATCAGAGGCCTCTAGCCTTCACCCACGTCAGTTTTGCATTGAAGCAGTATCGCCTGAAAATGGCCACCTAGGTCTTGGCTAGCATACTCTTTTCCGGTCTGCGCCATCAGCTGTAGACTCTCTAGCCCCTTCTCTAATCCTTGTTGATCGATCAAGGTTTTCGCATAGGCTGCTGCATCGGCGCCCTTCTGTAAAAGACTGCTCACCTGCTCAAAACTGATCTCTTGCTCCATCAATGACTCAATGCTGGCTAACAGTTCAGAGACTTTAGCTGACTCGACTAAAGCCCCTTCCACTTGTACAAGGTCAGCAAAGGGGTCGTCACTTAATTGCTGCGCAACACAGGCTGATACACTGCCAACTTGCGCACTCTTGGCGACCGCATCAATTCCCCGTGTTCTAATTTGCTCTACAACCTCTTTAAGTTGCTGATCTTTATCGAGCCAAGCCTGCTCAAGCCGTTGCTTGTCATCAGACTCAAAAAATCCACAGCCCGATAAGCTAGTGATTAACGCAAGGGCTACGAGGTGACGAGCAGTTATCATCTGTTAACTTCCTTCATGTATGGAGTTCATTGGCATCCTAATGATAACAAGGTTATCAATTGAGCCTTAAGTGAAATTTAATTCACTTAAGGGGAAAGAAGGGAAGGTGACGAGGAGCTAGGAATGAAGACGGAATGAGGGGGGCAAGAAAGTAACGAGTCTTGAGTAAAAAAAGGGCAAAGACAGTTGCGAAGAAATCCATAAGCAGAGACAAACTAGATTCCGGCCTACAAATACACCACAATGACTGCAATGAGCTAGATTCCGGCCAACAAGCATACCGGAATGACAGCAATGAACTAGATTCCAGCCTAAAAGCACTCCGGAATGACAGAAATGAGCTAGATTCCAGCCTAAAAGCATACCGGAATGACGAAGTCGGTCATGCTGAACTCGTTTCAGCATCCAGCTTTTAGCTTTTAAATCCTAGAGCCTAGAGCCTAGAGCCTAGAGCCTAGAGCCTAGAGCCTAGAGCCTAGAGCCTAGAGCCTAGAGCCTAGAGCCTAGAGCCTAGAGCCTAGAGCCTAGAGCCTAGAGCCTAGAGCCTAGAGCCTAGCAATCTATAACTCGAGACTCGTAGCTGAAAGTCACTTCCCCTCAACAACTTAAATTAATTCTATTTCTGCCATCGGCCTTGGCGCGATAGAGTGCAGTATCAGCCGCGCACAACAGGGCTGTGCCCGTCCTGAACTGACCATTAACTTCGGCCGCGATTCCTTGACTGACACTCACAGTAACGCTTTCATCTAAGCCCAAGTCCGTGTACTTGAGCCCATTGATCTCCAGTTGAATATACTCGGCCATCAGCTGCGCTTGCTTAGCATCGAATCCCGGCAGGATCAGGGCAAACTCCTCACCGCCATACCTTGCTGCCACACAATCATCCGATGGCAGTGAATGTGCAATCACATTGGCAATTTTCTGCAGGCAATAATCCCCCTGAACGTGGCCATACTTATCGTTAAACTGCTTAAAATGGTCGATATCAATAATCACCACGCTAATAGGCCTAGAAGATATGGTACATGCCTGCCACTGGGACCGCAGAGACGCATCGAAGACTCTTCGGTTGGCCAATTTAGTCAAGCAATCTGTCGATGCCCATTGATAGAGCTGCCTATATTCAGCCTTATGCTTAGTGAGATCTCGGATAACGATGGCAAATAGCGGCGTGCTTAATCCTAAATAGCTAATTGAAAACTCAACATCTAGACTATCGCCTTGCTCTAATGTCAGAGAAGCTTCAATAGGCGTATGTTCAAGCTGGCACTGGTTTATAAGTTGTTCATCGAGCATCTGCTGGTAACGTGTCTTTTGTGGCTCCTTTAAATATTCTTGCCAACACTGGCCTAAAATATCGGTAGATTTAACGCCTCGTCCAGCAGACAGTAGATCAACGGCTTTACTGCTTATCATCTGTATCGTACCCATTGCATCAACCACTAACACCGCTTCCATCAGCTGTTGCACCAATAAATTCAATGCACTCCGATAGCAATCATCAAACAACAGATCGTCACTCGCCGTAGCAAATGGTGACGGCATAGGCAGAGATGATAAAGCAGCTTGTTCAGGTATTGTTTGCGCTAAACAATCTTGCGATGAAAAAGCCATTACTTGAGCTTCAGATATATCAACATTATCTTGTTGAACATTCGCTCTTGCCTGCCTCATAAACTGATGAAATTCATCAGCAGGTGAGGTGAACTTGTCCTCTAACCTAGGCTTAGCATCTGGGCTGTCAGCTCTAGAAACAGTGCCTGAGTCTACGGGACAAATATCCGAAAACGATCGCTGCCTATTGTCTTCATAGGGCTTAGGAGGGAGTGTTAACATTAGAGTATCCTTACCAGAATTTACTAACCCGACGCTTCAAGTGCATCAATATGGTAGATACTTTACCTAATTACTTCCCTGGGAACCTTTCGGTAACCTTCTAATTTAAACTGCTGTTATATAACAAGATTTACCTCTTCACAGAGAGCCGCATTTAGCATGTCCCAAGAAGATACAAGCGCCTCCCTAAATAGAGCCACCCATAATAAATCAACAATAAGACAGTAACCCTTGTTTAAAGTAGAAGTGAGGCATAGGAGTAACAGAGGGACACTCGCCCTTTTAAAAAGAGCGAGTAAATATTGAGCCATACCGCTGAGTTAATGGATATCACGCTCCGTCTCTTTCTTCTGTTTTGCATTGCTCACGCACTCCTTTGCATCCTTAACATGTCCATTGGCATTGCCACAAACATCAGCATACCACTGTACCCTGACGCCTCTTATCGCCGTATGTTGCGGACCGGCATGACCATTCCAGGTCGCTTCGAGTTGAGCCTTACTAATAGCATTAAAACCACCAAAACCTTGGCCGCCACCTCTGGCCGAGACGTAAGTGCTGGTCAACGCAATGACCACAGCTACCAATAGATACCGTTTGCTTATAAGACTGCTCATGAGAATCTTCATTATTGTATCCTTATAGATCGTTGGCGCCATAAGAGGACGCCCACTCTTCGAAGGTAGGGTATCGCCCGCCTTCTGTGCCCGCAGCCCAAATGGGATAGGAGCATGCCCTACCACAGGTAACCGGAGCACATTTTCCTCAAACATTGAGGCTTAGCCGTACTGATAGTGACAGTTAAATAGAAAGCCTGAGGGTTAGGTTTATTACACTTAGTTTCATTCAATTTGTAACAAAAAGAGTTAGCAGTAATGGTGCAATAGCATATTGAGCGAGGCTTGAACGCGGCGGTGATATTTTCAGTAAATAGAGCCACCCATAATAAATCATCAATTTGCCTAGTTAGTTATTCATTTTCGTCGTTCGATTGATTAATAAAATCAGTAGCCAGATTTTCGATACATTCTTATAGCTAAGATGCAGATTATTGCTCGAACTGAAAGGAAATGATGAATTTTAGGCAGGACTAGATAACCAAGGAGTTGGTTGCTCAGTTTACAGATATCAAAAGATTCGCTATCAGTTTACCTGAAGGTACTGACAACAATGTGAGAAGTGCCGTCGCCGTTTTTCAAGGTGGTCACAATAGCTGGTGAGCTCTTGCAGAGTACCCACTGGACCATGAAATAGTTTCCCAAAATCACTCGTGATTTTTATCCAGTTATCGCTAGAAATATTTAGCCTAGTTAATATCTTAGAAGTATTTTCAGAAATAGCCCCACGCTTATCTTGGCGAATGACCCTGCCGGTCTCATCTACCAACACAAGGTAGTCTTTTAAAGAAAAGCCGATCCCTTTAGATTGACTAAGCTGCTCATTACCCATAAAGGGCAAAAGTTTCGCAGGCTGCTCTCCATTTAAGGCAGCCTTGATTCTAAGCTGAATGCTTGTGAAATCAGAGCTCTCTGGGGTATTAACCATTTTTGCGCGGAGCGGATTAAGATCAACATAGGCCATGCAGGCTAAAATAGCGGTTTCATCAAGCAAAGCCTGACTTTTAAAGCGTCCCTCCCAAAATCTCCCAGTACACTTATCTTCTTTGTTAGCCATTCGTGCGATAGGTTCATTAAGACAGCGCATAAACCAAGATATATCACTAAAACGACTGCGATATAGGGCTATTGAATGCTTTAAGCTATTAATTTCAAAACTTTCAACCACTTCACCTTTAGCAAACTTTTGAGTAATGTCTGTCCCATTGAATATTTGATGCCAATGCTCAACGACGTCTCTGTCGGTCCAGTTATTAGACTCATAAATATCAACACTAAGCACTAGGTGCAGGTGATTAGACATCACTGCATAGGCTGCTACATCGATTGCAAACACACTGGCTAATGTCAGCAGTTGCGATTCAATCCAATCACGCCTGTGATCATAGTTTTTTCCAGTAAACTTATCATCTCCCATCAACATAGCGCGCCGGCAAACACGCGAGCAGCAGTGATACCAAGATGTGTCTTCAATACTAACTTGAGTTCTTCTTGGACGAGGCATAACAGCCCTCCTACTTTAACCAATAATTAAAGCTTAGTAGGAGAGCAAATGTTTAGCCATTTCGAATGGGTGGCTCTATTTAATGTTTGGGTCCTTCTAGGTCGCGGCATAACGACTCTCCTACTGTTACCAATAATTCAAGCTTAGTAGGAGAGCAAATGTTTAGCCATTTCGAATGGGTGGCTCTATTAATTTTTTATTTCGAATGGGTGGCTCTATTAATTTTTTGGTGGCTCTATTAATTTTTTCTTACATGTTGAAAGCGGCTACAACTTTGGAGAATTATTAATTTGTGGATCCTGCGATTTATAGCAAGCTCCATCTTTAGTGCAAAGAAGGAGGTTAAATCCGATTAGTCCATGTTTTTTATTTTTATTCTTAATAACTAACTTATCTCCAACCCCCTTAATTTTAACACTTTTAATGTCCTCAAGAATGCCATTGATATTGATAAGTTTAGCTTCGTATTCTTGAGTTTGCGGGAAGACTGCGCCAGCAAACATCAAACCAAATGTATTACTCTTATCGAATTTATATACGACTCTACATTCCTTCTCATGCACCTCTACCAGCTCAGGTGTAAAGCTAAATTTAAAGTCGGCTCCCTCTTTAACAACACTGACCATTACTTCGTGTGTATCTAACTCATTGCTACTTCCCATTTCTAACTCCTATTTATTAATGGATATAACTAAACACAATCCTCTCCCTAGCTAGTAACTTTTGCACACTTGGATAGAACTCTATCTCTCCTAAGCACCGCAAAGAGTCAGCAAAAGGAATCAAGTATTTAGCTGACTGATTAAACTTATTAATTTGAACTAAATTATTCTTTGAAATGTTACAGGACTCCCTCATTCCAACAAGATCATCAGCTTCTCTTTTTACTCTAGCATCTAACAATGAAATTTCAGCAAAGAGATATTTATATTCAAGAGCATTAGGAAAATCATTCATCAGGAGCCCTACCTCTTTATTAGCTAGCTCAATATGCACCATACTCTTTTGCCATAATGATGCTCTTTGATACAAATAAGCTGAATTTCTATGAAACAAAACGATAAATTCTCGAAATTGAGGGCTCAATTTTAATGGATCACTTTGCTTGCTTAATTCTAGCTCCAGAGAACTATGAAGATTAGTCAATTTAATCTCCCCACTATCATCATGAGGGAGTATGTGTAACATAAATAATTTGAGCTTAAGCAATTCTGTTTGCCACATTTGATTGCTAGGATCGACTTCTACCATACTAAGTAAAATGTTATAGCTTTTTACAGCACTATCACGAGCTTGATTATGCTTACCTACAGCTAAAAACTGTCTAGATAAAAAGTGATTACTTAATGCTAATATTTTTTGTAAATAAGCGTTGTTCTGATTGAACTCAAGGCTTTCTAACATATCTAAATTAGCTATATGAGTCTCTATACTAGCTTGTAACTCACCATTAGAAAGTTCTGCACTTGCGATCCAAGAACGAGTGTCGGCTACCTCAACTTTCAGGAGAATATTTTGAGGTTGTTTTTGAACAGCCAACAACTTAAGTCGCAATGATTCTTTAAATTCTCCCCTCGCATCTTTAAACTTTTGTTGCTCCATATAAAGCGAGCCCAAGGTATTATGGGCATAAGACAGTTCCATCAAGGCATCGGCATCATCAGGGGCTATACGATACATAGTTTGGCTATAGCTAAGATACCGTTCATACCAAGGCTGAGCAGCAGTCCAGTCACTTTTATCGTATTCCAACTGCCCTAGCCAAAACGCATTGGCTCCAGCGGTTTTTAGTAGCTCGAGGTTCTCAGATTGCTCGGCTAACAAGGCTTCGAGTTTAGTTTTTGCTCCTAGTAAGCCTGCGTTAGCTTCTTCTAGCTTGCCACGGGAATAAGCTACTTCACCTATGGCCTCTAAGGTCTGAGCGTGCTGAAAACGGGCTTCAAAGCTGTAGTTGCTGGCATCATGGGTATTCGATTCATCGCTGAAATACTCCAGCGCCTTATTACTGATGCCATCGAGCAGATCCATACGGCCGATACCGCGCAGCTTGTCGGCAAAATCTCCCACCATAAATCCAAGTAGGTTCTCTGCCGCGAGGCGCTTGTCTAATGCGCGCTGCTCGGCCTCGATACTGCGAAAACTCATCAACACAGATAGCATGGTGAGGGCGACGAGTGCACCTGTGGTCAGTCGTCGACGCCAACGACGGGAATTGACACGCTTTGCCGATGCCGAAATCAAGGCTTGCTCTGCGGATTCCAAAGTAAACAGTGGATTTTGAGAGAGAAGCTGCGCTTCCTGTAGCGGCTTACCTTCTGAAAGCAGATAAGCTTGGGTTTTAGACTCGGCTAACCAGCGACGGGATTGATTGAGTAGGCGACTCTTAATGCCTAAGCTTTCGCTGTGTGCTTCTATCCACTTGGTCGCTCTGGGCCAACGCCTGAGCAGAGCTTCGTGGGCAATACTGAAACAGGCTTCATCATTTTGCAGGTGGGAGACAAATAGACGGCTATCCACCATGGCTTTTACAAGGTTGGTTTCAGATTCTGAGCTAGAGCTTAGCTGTGACCAGCGCGCTGTGCGGCTGGTAATGGATTTATCATCCTCTTTTAGGGTAACTAACAGTGATAAAATCTTAGGCACAGCCGCTGTTTCTGCATCTGTCAGGCTAGTGAGTACCTCTTCGGCATTTTTACCTATCGCGCCCTCGAGCCCACCAAGTTTTTGATACTCTGAGACTAACAGCTGGTCTTTGTCATCTCTATTTAAGTACAGCGCTTGCAAGGTATATTGCAGCATTGGCAAGGCATCGGGGTTGGACGCGGCATCGGCGCAGAGCATCTCATCGAGCGGTACTGCGGTTTCACTGTCTAGCTGCCAGGTTAATTTGGCAGCGACAGCAGGCAAGCGGATCATCTGCAATAGCTCTTGGCGCGTAGGCGGTGACAAATCAAAATGTGCCCCCCGAGATTTACCTGACATCAAGTTAGGGTATTGCACTAGGTCTGGATAAAAATCATTGCGACAAGCAGATAAAATAAGAATATGACCAGATTGTGCCAGACACTCGATAACATCGAAAAATTCTTGTCTCTGCGCATCCGTAAACTGAGGTGAGGACAGTAGCACCTCTAATCTATCGACAAACAGCGTGAAAAAGGCATGCTGCGCCTTATGGCCTTTTAACGCTAATTTGCAGCATTGAATCGCCTTTTCTGGCGCTTCAGTGAGCGTATTTGCCAGCTGTTCTGCACTGTAACCATCGAATACAGGTTTATCCTGATACTCCCAATCCAACATGGCACTAGCCAGATCCACTAATGGCGGGTTATCAACCACATCGGCCAAGTCGATATCACTGTATGAGATAACCTCAATGCCATTGTATCCCTTGGCGGACATGAGGTTTGGCATCACACCCGCATTGATTAAAGAGGTTTTACCGCTACCGCTGGGGCCTAAAATAAGACAGAAAGCGCGGCCATATTTAACTTGCAGGGTAATACGATTCAGTAAGGTGGAGACTTGCTCACTGCGGCCAAAGAACACATCGGCATGCTCGGCACTATAAGCTTGTAAACCAGGAAAAGGTGAGCCAGATTGCCATTGTTGTGATTCGGCCGCTGCAGCATGACCTTTGGGAAAACTTATCTTAGCTAAGGTGCGGTAACCGCGTTTACGAATGGTTTCGATATATTGGGGTGAGGTCGCGCTATCGCCCAAGGCGCGGCGCAATTGATTGATGACTTTGTGCAGCGGATTGTCACCCATAAACATATCGGGCCAACAATGGCTGACTATCTCTTCGGTGCTCACCACATCACCGTCACGTTCACATAAGAGTGACAGCACATCCATCGCCTTAGGCTCAAGTTGTTTAACTTTGCTACCTAAACGCAGGGAGTTGGAGCTGGGCTCAATCTGCCAATCACCAAAATAAAATGTGCTAAAACTCATTCTTCTTTCTTCCAATCAAGAGAACGTAAACGAACCTACACCAGTACAGCAATTCACATATGTAGAGTAGAACTGTCCATTCGACTCAGGCTTAAGGCAAACAACACCAACATGAATTATTCTACGCACGAGCATGATGCATCATAAGTGCAACAAATTGCTACTTATTTACTACAACTTAGGATGTATTTTGCAAAGGAGCACAAAGGCTTGGGTTATATGCAGGCTAAATATAAATGCACAGTAAAAACAAACCACTAAGCAGGACAAGATATCTGCTCGATAGGGCTGGAAAACTAACAATGACCAGTTTGAACCACTATTAGCGCTAGGTAAGAGACAGTAAGGTATGCAGATACGAAAAGTTCATCAATACGCTTCTGTCATAAAACATATAGATGAAAAACTAAGTCCGCTAATGCGGACCTAGTATTTATAGAATTAGCCTTTATGAAGTACAACATAAAGGCTTAACGTTAAAAACTAAAACAGATAGCTATAGAGGTAACCGGCACCAATCGCCATACCTAATATCACCACTAAAAAGGCGGCAATCATCTGGTTCTTGAAGATAGACTTTAGCAAGATAACTTCAGTTAAACTCGCTCCAGCACTACCGATAATCAGCGCCATCACAGAGCCAAGAGCCATGCCTTTTTGTACTAGTGCAGCGCTGAGTGGGATCACGGCTTCGGCTCGGATATACAGAGGAATACCGATAATTGCAGCCACTGGGATCGCATACCACATGCCCTCACCGGCATACTTAGCAATAAGCTCTGTTGGGATAAAGCCATAGATAAATGCACCCACTGAGATACCTAACATCAGGTATGGGAACACCTGCTTAAAGTCTTTCCAGGTTGACCGCCAGATCCGCATCCAACGGCTCTCACTCTTTGGTGTTTTGCTCGCATTGCCAGAAGCACTACATGATGATGAAGCTGTTGCAGTAGCACCGCAGCCAGTTTCTACGGCAAGTGTGGGCGTAGCTAGCGAATCACAACATACAGCCTGAACAGGCTCTAGCACTTGTGACTGACTTGCTTGTGACTGAGTTGCGCAGCAAGTCGATTTAGTTTCAGCTTTTGCAGGGCTTGCCTGTTCATCACCACACGACGTGCCACAGCTTGATGCATCAGCCGCTTCATAGGCTTCTGGTCGTACATATCGCTCAAAACCAAGCTTTTCCAACACAAAGCCTGCTGTCACAGCAACCACTAGCGCCACAGTAAAGTAGAACACAGCCACTTTAATGCCGAAGGTCACCACAAACAGGCCGATAATAATCGGGTTTAGCAGTGGGCTCGAGAAGAGGAACACCATCATAGGGCCAAAACCCGCTCTCGCTCTAAGCAGCCCCTTCAAAAACGGGATGGTCGAGCATGAGCAAAATGGTGTGATAGCGCCCAAGAGTGCGGCAATCACGTAGCCTTTACCGTTACGTGAACTTAATATCGATTGGATCTTCTCAGGGGTAATAAACTCCTGCAGTACACCAACCAAGTAACTGATCACCAGAAACAGGATAATTAGTTCGGTTGCCAAGAAGGCGAACATGTTTGCGGCCTCTCGGGCCATGGCTAAAATTTCAGGACTCATAATAATTTCCACAATACTTAAAATATAAAATCGTTTTGAAATTTTCTCAGCTACCGAAATTCATATTCGGCATCTGCTTTGAAAAAAACATTTCGAAGAATGTGGAAATAATATACTCATAAAAAACCATGTCAACTATATTTCTAGAATATTCGAAATGAGTATTTGTGAATACCAGCTTTTAGAAGTGAAACCTAGTTATAATCAAGCACTAACACTGAACTAAAAATTTGATGCTTAGGGCTTTTGAATCGACGCTTGTTGATTAGGCTGTTTATTGGCCAGCTAATTTTGAGTAGACAGCTTTTGGGTAAACTACTTTTGAGTAGAAAGCTTAGGCGCACACTCTTCTTCGATGCAGCATTCATCTTGCAGAAAGCCGATCACTCCTTCGAGTTTTTCGAACTCAGCAACACAAAATAGGGTACGACCTTCACGCCTTTGTGACAATAAGCCCGCAGACACTAGACTAGAGATATGATGTGAAAGTGTTGAACCGGGGATCTGCAGTTGCTCTTGCAAGCTACCGACCGCTACGCCTTGAAATCCCGCCCGCACCACTCGCTTAAAAATGGTTAATCGTGTTGTATGGCCTAGCTCTTTTAATGCCTTGGCGACCACTTCGATATCCATCATGTTTCTACTCCCTCACCCTGCTAACTTTAATCAAACCACAACTAAACAAAAGTATTTCGATTTTAGCAGAAATATTAATGACAAAACAAGACTAGCGCTAACAGTGACAGATATGAAAAAGCCCACTTATCTCAAAGCGGGCTTTATTGAATTTAACGGCTAACTAGCAACAGGCCGCCTTGGAAGAGTCCCCCTTACAGCAAGCGTCATCTTTGTGGCTAGTACATTGACAGGTGCAGCCATCCGAATCACAACGTTCACATACGCAGGTACATTTGCACTCATCAGACTTACAATTACAGGTGCACTTTCCGTCGCCACTGGCCTCATCAGGCGTGCAGGTGCAATCACACTGACTTTTACAACAAGTATTTTCGCTATCGGCACAACACTGGGTATCAGAAGGGCAGCAAGATGCCACGTCACCCACTGTGCTACAACAAGTACTCTCTGTAACACAGCACACGCTTTTACTATTAGTGCAACATGGTTGAGTTTTATCGCTCATACATTCTCCGGGTAAAATAGTCGGTGCAACAGGCACCTTTATGACTCATATACCTGAAAAGACGAATGCTTTAAAAAAAGGATGCAAAAGCTTTAACTATTTTAAGAGAAAATGATGAAATTTAGATACTGACCATCTTGCTACTAGCATTCAGACTAGCACTTACCACAAGATTTTTTAGGCGGAAGAAAATCATCAACTTTGCCCTTGGCATTAATCACAGGAGCACAACAAGTCACTAAGCTGGCAGCCAACAACTCTCTACCTCTCAGCACTCGAGACTTCACAGCTGGAAGGCTCAAGTTAAGTCGCTCGGCAACCGCTTTTTGCTTCATCCCCTCTATTTCGCTAAGCAGGAGCACATCTCGATACTTCTCATCTAAGGTCATCACCATAGGTTTCATACACACGCTCATCTCAGAAAAAGCACTCTCTTCCCTTGACTCAGCGATAAGGTCTTGGGGTAATTCCTCATTAGGGCGACGGGTGCGGTAATAATCTATGATGGCATTTTTAGTCACTTGATAAAGCCAAGCAATGGGAGAGTCCGGTGCATCAGTCTGCTGTAATAGCTTAATAAAAACGGCACTGAGAATATCTTGCGCATCCTCTTTATGGCTGATTTTACGATTGATAAATGCCAATAACTCACTCTGGTATTGCGAAAACGCCTGCGCCGCAACTTGCTGCATGAAAACTCCTAACAACGACTAAAGCTCTTGTCTAAAAGAGCAAGGATTCTAGCCTAAATGAACGACTATTTTTAGAGTAGACGAACAACAACTCAAAAGGATGCAAAATTGTCTACAAAAGTAATAAAAGAAGTGACATGAGCAATCCAGACCTGTCAATGCGATAGATTTAATGCAAAAGACAAGTGCGCCTTTTGGCGCTGGAATATGCCAATAAGTAAATAATTTACACTCCAGATAAACTAAAAGGTTTCAACAATTAAACCCGCGTCAACTATTATGACGTAGGGAGGCGCAGGTCAAGCTATTACTATTTTATTTGCTATATCCTCCACATAAGAAAAATTGAAATATAATTTACAGAACTAAGTCGATACATTCCTGTCTATTTGCGCAATCACATGCATCTCTACAGCAAGGCTTACTTTACATATGCTAAACAGGATCCCTTCCATGATTGAAAACAAAAAGCGCCTACTGATCCCTGGTGTTGCTCTCGGCATTCTGGCCCTTATCTTAGCTGTGCTATTAAAGCCTGCTCCTCCTGTGGTCAGTGAGCACAGTAATGCAAGACTCGTTGATATAGTGTCGCTAAATAAAATGACAATAGCACCGAAAGTCACTGGTTTTGGAAGAGTTTCTCCTAAGCATATTTGGCAAGGTGTCGCTCAGGTCAGCGGTAAGCTTACCTATCGAAACCCGCAACTAGAAAGCGGTCGTTTACTTCCCAAAGGGACACTACTGCTTACGATAGACCCCCTCGAGTATCAACTCAAGCTTGCCCAAGCTCAGGCTAATATCAGTGCGACCAAAGCTAAATTAAGCCGCAGTACTCAGGAGGAGCTCAATCTAAAGATGAGCTTAGAGATTGAGGACCAAAAACTACTACTGGTCGATCAAGAATATCAAAGAAAGCAGACGCTGAAAAAACGTAACTTGGTCTCAAGCTCAGATGTCGAGGGACAAAAGCAGGCGCTTTTGGTACAGCGAAAACTGGTACAAGATCTACAGAGTTCACTCAGACTTCTACCAGAAGACCGCTTGGTAACCGAAGCCCAGCTTCAAGTTGATATTGCACAAGAGCAAGATGCACAGCGCCATCTGGATAATACCCGAGTGATCTTGCCCTATGATGCACGTATTGCTGAGGTCAATATCGAAGTCGATCAAGTAGTCACAACCGGTGAAATGATGCTAGCAGCCCATAGGCTAGGTAAGGTTGAGATAAAAGCTGAGCTGTCACTCACGGACATGAGCATACTGATGCGCAGTATTGGCCGAGTCACCACCAGCGACAAGCTGCCAAATATCGAGCGGCTCTCTCTGCAAGCCAATATTAGGCTGAACGCGTCGGGACTTAACTTTGACTGGCCAGGAAGTGTCACTCGCGTCTCTGAAACTGTCGACCCTGAACAGGCTACTGTGGGTGTTTATGTTGAAGTGGACCAAGGGGTTAAACAGTTAAAACTGCCTCTAAAACCACCATTAACTAATGGAATGTTTGTCTCAACCACCATTGAAGGTGCTGGTTCAGAGCAGTTTGTGGTGACAGAAAAAGCCCTTCATGGCGATAAGATCTATCTGATGACCAAGGAAAATGCCTTAAAAATTGTTGCCGTAGAGGTGCTGTTCAGACGTGACGAAATGGTCGCTGTTGCGGGTGATATACATCAAGGCGATCGATTAATTCTCAATGATCTGATCCCTGCGGTTGCCGGTATGGCCTTAATCACACCTGAGCAGCTAACCGCCACCGCTGTGGAGAATGCCAAGTGATAGAATATTTCACTCGTCACCCCACTATTGCCAATCTGATGATGCTCACCCTGCTATTGATGGGGATCACCAGCGTTGGCCAGATAAAACGTGAAACCTTTCCTGAATTTGCTCCCCCTTATATCACTGCATCAGTGGTCTACCCTGGGGCATCTCCTTTGGAAGTTGAGGAGAGTCTCTGCCTAAGAATGGAAGACGCTGTCGATGGGCTCGATAATGTTGAAGAGGTAAAATGTGATGCCCAGGAGGGAATAGGCACACTGACACTGAAGATGACCTCAGAAGCCGATATGGGCCGTAGCTTGGTCGATGTTCAGACTCAGATTAATGCAATCAAAGACTTTCCAGCTCAGATTGAACCTCCCATAGTTAAGGAGTTAGATTGGGCCGAACGTGTGGTTGATATCGCCATTTCAGCCGATGCCAGCATGCCAGATCTGAAAGCCTATGCCGAAGATCTAAAACGCCGTTTAAAAATTGATTATGGTGTAGGTTTAGTCGAAGTATCTGGTTTCTCAGCTCATCAAATTCGTATTGAGCTTAACCAAGTCGATATGAGACGCATGGGGCTCACCGCAGGTGATATCGCCGATAAAGTGGGTCGACAGAACGTAAAAATGCCAGCGGGTAATATTGAGCTTAAAGATAAAAACCTGCTGATACGATTCGATGAACGTAAAGTCACACCAACAGAACTCGCCTCAACTATTATCTCGTCTAACAGTAATGGCAGCCAGGTCAGGCTCGGTGATATCGCGACCATCACCGACCGCTTTGCTCTGGATGAGGAGAAGATCAGCTTCGACGGTACCAGCGCAGCCATATTAAACATCAAGAAAAACAAGGCCGAAGATGCCTTAAGAATTAAGGACCGCGTAAAGGCTTTTGTTGAAGCTGAACGCTTAGTCGCGCCACTAGGGGTAACGCTAACCTTAACCAATGATATGTCTTCTCTGCTAAAAGACAGGCTCAACATGATGCTGAGCAATGGCGCTCAAGGTATCGTTTTGGTCTTCTTTACCATGTGGTTATTTTTCTCCCTAAGATACTCATTTTGGGTGTCTGCCGGTCTTCCTGTCGCCTTTATGGGCGGCTTATTCCTGATGAGCCTGTTTGGCGTTTCTATCAATATCATGAGTCTAGTCGGTTTATTGATGGCGATTGGCATCATGATGGATGATGCCATCGTCATTGCTGAGTCGATTGCGGCCCATGTTGATAAAGGGCTGCCTCCCCACAAGGCTGTGTCCGAAGGGGTAAAAAAGGTCGCGCCTGGGGTCATCTCCTCTTTTATCACTACCGTACTCATTTTCGGTAATCTACTTTTCCTCGATGGCCAGATGGGCGCGGTACTCGCAGCAGTGCCAACTGTGCTTATCATGGTGCTTATTATCAGCCTGGTAGAAGCGTTTTTAATTCTACCCAACCACCTTAATCACTCCCTGTCTAAACACCATAAGGAGCGCGAAGCACTGCAATTTAAACAGAAGTTTCTCGCCCGTTTTGATCATTTTAAAAACAATGAGTTAGTCCGCGCTGTCAGCTTCACCGTTAAGTGGCGCTACGCCACGGTCGGCATCACCTTCGGTGTTTTGCTTCTCTCCATTGCGCTGCTGGTCGGCGGTATGGTTAAATTTGTGCCCTTCCCTGAACTCGATGGTAATGTTGCCGAAGCCAGATTGATATTGCCTCCAGGTTCTAGCTTAAGTGAGACGCAAAAGCTGGTCGATGAACTGATTGAAACAGCGAAACAAACCGCTGAGCAGTTTACCCAAGACAATGATGAGCCAGCGCCTCTGCTCAATCATGTTACCGCACGATTTAACTTTAATGCCGATGCGGGCGAATCCGGCCCTCACGTTGCAACAGTGCGGTTAGATCTGCTCACAGCCGAAGTGCGCAACTCATTAATCGAAGAGTTTATCAGTGCATGGCGTAACAATATGGGCAAGCATGCCGCGCCTTTGTCAATGGTATTTACTCAACCTCAAATGGGCCCAGGTGGACGAGATATTGAGATCCGCCTGCAAAGTGATGATATCGACTCCCTTAAGATGGCATCGGTTGAGCTGCAAAGCTATCTGGGTGAGTTTGCAGGGGTCAATGGCATCATGGATGATATGCGCCCCGGTAAAGAGGAGATATTGGTCAGCCTTAAGCCCGGTGCTGAGACCTATGGCGTCGATGGCCAGACGATTGCTAACCAGCTTCGAAGCGCCTTTTATGGTCAAACTGCCGATGAGATCCAAGTAGGCCCTGAAAATATCAAGATTGAGGTGAGGCTTAACATGCGGGAGGCGGGCGATCTTCAAGCTCTGTCCAACTTCCCCATCATGTTAGCCGATGGCAAACAGTTACCTTTATCAGCCATTGCTAACCTCTCCTTTGAGCGCTCTTTTGTGCGGATTCAGCGTATAGATAGCCTGAGAACCGTTACTGTGTTTGGCCAAGTTGATAATCGCACTGCTAATGGCAATGAGATCTTGGCTAAGACCAATAACGAGTTTCTGCCTAAGCTGGCACAAGATTATCCTAATCTGCGCATCAACTTCGAGGGCTCAGCCAAAGAGAGTGCTAAAACTGGCTCATCGATGGCGCAAGGATTTATCATCGGCATGTTTGGTCTATTCGCCATCCTAAGCTTTCAGTTCCGCAGTTATATCGAGCCATTTGTGGTCATGTTAGCGATCCCTCTGGCGTTAATTGGGGTGATCTGGGGACACTATCTACTGGGTTATAGCATGTCTATGCCCTCGGTCATGGGCTTTGTCTCCTTGGCGGGCATAGTGGTGAATGATTCGATACTGCTGGTGCAATATATACGGCACCATATCAATGAGGGCGACAGCGTACATGAAGCTGTGGTCAATGCCAGTAGAGAGCGGTTTAGGGCGGTATTTTTAACTTCGCTCACTACGGCTGCGGGTCTGCTGCCACTGCTATTAGAGACCAGTTTACAAGCACAGGTCGTCAAACCCCTGGTTATCTCAATCGTGTTTGGTATTTTCGCATCTACGCTACTGGTACTGTTCGCCATTCCTTGTGCTTACGCCATCTTGGCCGACTTTGGCTTGATACGTAAGCATCAAGAGTTAAGGGATGAAGAAGCTGTGACGGGCTAGGAAGCGAGGAAGCGAGGAAGCGAGGAAGCGAGGAAGCGAGGAAGCGAGGAAGCGAGGAAGCGAGGAAGCGAGGAAGCGAGGAAGCGAGGAAGCGAGGAAGCGAGGAAGCGAGGGCGGCTGAAGAGCGCCTTCGAGTACGCAGCAAAGCTGCTTCGAGGAACGAGGAAGGAACTTCGTTCCTTCGAGAATGTCCTTGATTCGCAGCTAAAGCAGCTCCTACATAAAAAATTGAGATACGGGAAGCTCATTTGTAGGACCGGCTTTAGCCGGGAGAATCATGCCCCTGCATAAAAGCTAAAAAATATAAAACTCATACTCACTACGGAGCGCTGCGCTACACGAAGATCACGGAGGTAAAGATAATAACTAGCTTTGTCTTTCTTCGTGTTCTCTGGACGATATCCATATCTACAAGCCAGATCGCAATCCTTTGCTCTCGTTCGTAAGATTATGACTCGCGTCATACTCACCCTCGTGGTGAATCGTTTTTGCTTCGCAGCCTTTATTCGCAGCTAAAGCAGCTCCTACATACTTTCCTCGCAGCGGAGCTGATCTCGTAGCTCGTAGCTAAAAACCTTGGCTCGATGGTATAATAATCCTTTAACTCTCGACACAAAGACAGACACCATGGCAAGAACCGCTGCAGCATTACATATTTTGGTCAAGCACAAAGAACAAGCCGAAGACATCATCAAGCAACTTCAAAAAGGTGCCAAATTTGATGTGCTAGCCAAGAAGCACTCTAACTGCCCGTCAGGCAAGAAAGGCGGCAGCTTAGGCGAGTTCAAGAAAGGCTCGATGGTACCGCCATTCGATAAGGTCTGCTTTACCGGTGAGTTGATAACCCCGCACCTAGTTAAGACCAAGTTCGGTTGGCATGTGATCAAGGTTTTATACAGGACTTAAAAGAGAGAACGTCGCTGCGCGACTGCGAGAGCGACCTTCGGTCTTCGAGTCCGTGACTTCGTCACTACGAGTTCGCAACTCCGTTGCTTCGAGAAAGCGAGAAAGCGAGAACAAGCTTTTGCTCTTTCCTCGCAGCCAACTTGTTGGCGCTCTCGTAGTGAGCTTGCAAACGTTCTCGTCACTCGAAGCTTTAGGAGAAAGAGCGTCGCTGCGTGACTGTGAGTACCATCTTCAAGCCAAAAAAAAGGGCGACACTGAGTATCGCCCTTTTTTTATCAGATTAAGAAGCTAGCTTAATTTTCTGACTCAGCTTCAGGCTTTGCTGCACCTTTACGCTTTAGATGGGCCAAGATAAGGCCAATCAGAGAAACTATAGCCACCCCGATACCGACAGGTTGGCTCAGAGATTGAGGCAAACCGAGTCCAATACCAGCTGTCATAATGTAAGAGACTGTGATACTCGTCCCTATGATTGCGGGTAAACTCACGATCCAATGGAAGGTGCCTCTATCAAACAAATACTTAGTCGCTAACCAGAGTACACTGGTTGAAAGCAGCATATTGGAGAAGGCAAAGTAGCGCCAAATAAGCGTGAAATCGATTTTAGTCATAAAGTAGGCGATGACTAAAATAGGCACAGCCACTAGCAAGCGATTTCGAATACTTTGAGGGATCTTAAAAGCATCGATAACCGTTAAGCGTAATGATCTAAAGGCCGTATCCCCTGATGTGATAGGGAAGATAGCCACAGCGATAATTGCCATAATACCACCAGCAACACCTAGGTAAGTGGTAGCGACTTGGTTAACCACCATGCCCGGCCCACCTTGATCAAGCAGTTCTTTTAGCTCGATGTAGCCACCTGGGAAGGCCGCGATACCCGCCATTGCCCATACACAAGCAACAATACCTTCAGACATCATAGCGCCGTAGTAAACGGGACGAACATACTTCTCGTTAGTCAGGCAGCGTGCCATGATTGGTGCTTGAGTCGAGTGGAAACCACTGATAGCACCACAGGTAATGGTCACAAATAGCAATGGCCATACGGGCAAGCCATCAGGATTTGGCGCCAACAGGTCATTGTTGTAATGACTATGGTCAAAGTAGGCAAAAATATCTCCCATCTCAGGCAGCTGAGGCGCACTGACCATCAAGGCAACCGCGATAGACACTGTCATCACTATCATCAACAGACCAAAGAGTGGATACAACTTGGTGATGATTTTATCGATTGGCAGCATAGTTGCGAAGAAGTAGTAGGCTAAAATCGCCAACACCCAGAAGGTGTTATTCGCAAAGATGGTGCCTTCAAAGTAATCTAAGTTACTCAACAAGCCCGCTGGGCTCATGATGAAGACTACGCCAACAAAAAACAGCAGCATGGCGGTGAAAACCAGCATCACGCCTTTAAAGTAGACATTGAAATAGTGCCCAGCGATCTCAGGTAAACTCTTACCATCCTCTTTGATGCTCAACACACCAGAGAAGTAATCGTGAACGGCGCCACCTATGATGTTACCCAGCACAATCCAAACCAGCGCAATAGGGCCATACAAGGCGCCAAGGATTGGACCGAATATTGGGCCAACACCGGCAACGTTTAGAAACTGAATAAGGTAAGCTTTAACCGGATGAACTTTGACATAGTCAACACCATCTTCGAAGCGAGCTTGTGGGGTTTTCGCATTGGGATCGATTCCCGCCTGACGTTCTACAAAGGGACTGTAAAACTTGTAGGCGAGTACCAAGAGCGCAATACAGATAAAGAATATTAGCATTTTTATTATCATCCATACTTTTATAGGGTAAATACATGGTACAAGTTCGGTTACGAGTGTCTGCCAGTTGAGACACTAGGTCAAGTTACAATATGTTATACCAAGGTCGGGCTTGAAGTAGGCTACACCTTAGTGCAGGTGGGGTTCTGAGCAATTGTAAATACTTTAAAACATCGTAGCCGTTATACCTTTTCACACCTAAAAACAACAAAGGCGCAAACCTAGCGCCTTTGATTATTTACGATTAACATTAACAGCAAAATAATCTCGACTGAGTAACCTTTGCTTTTATCTAAGTCAGTTCTCTTTAAGTCGATTCTATCTATTTAAAGGCTCGCTAATGCCTGCATAAACCTCTGCTGAACGGATGGCTGCTTATCAAATTTATCAAAGCGATGGTTCATCTCGTTGTCTAAACGTAACAGCCTGTCGTCAAATGAGGGATGGGTTTTGAACATCATACTAATACCCGCATCATCGGGGTTTATCACCTGCAAGCTTTGCAAGACCGCTGGCAAACCATAAGGGTCATAACCCGCCCTCGCCGCGAGTACAACGCCCATGACATCTGACTCAAACTCATCACCTTTATCTAACCCTCGGGTATATATCTCCGTACCCGCAGTGATAAGTTTAACCGATTGTGTGTCTTCCTCTTTCGCTGTTAAGACAACACTGGTGATGTCAGACAGTGCATTCATACCACTGGCCTTTTTTAGCGCATTGAGATGGTGCTTACGCAACACATGGGATATTTCATGCCCCAGCACGCCAGCTAGTTCAGCCTCGTTATTGAGCCTAAGTAACAAGCCTTTGGTGATCACTACATAGCCACCGGGCACTGCAAAGGCGTTGATGCTCATGTCATCGAGTACGGCGAAGGTCCAGGGCAACTCTGGACGCTCCGAATGCATACTCACCCAACGGCCGACACGATTAACATATCCTTGTACCTCTTGGTTTTGTAGCAAGGGCGCCACGCCCAGTAAGTTAGTGGCTATCTGTTGCCCTAGCAGGATCTCCGCTTTTTCATCCACCTCAGTCAAGGCATCAGAAGTATGACCTATGGCTGACAGGCTCTTACCTATATCGATATTATTTATCACTAGACCTTGAGTCGAGCAGCCCGTGCACACAGCAAAGGAGAGCAGAATGGGTAAACAGTAATTAAAACGTTTCATGACTTATCTCCCGCAGCATTTACTGAATCACTTACATACTCTTGCTGCTGCTGTTTCAAACTTTTCTCTTGAGCAAATGACTTGGCATCATCTTGGGAAACATTAAAGGTTTGCATCATCTCAAACGCTCTGGGATTGGGATTGGGGTTTAAAAAACTGTTCTCATCGAGGCCACGAGATGCCGTAGTGACTGTACTGCCGCTACTTCCCGTAGTGATTAAGTTAAATACCTGTTTAGTACCGGAAAACGCGTCTTCTGTCTGCAAGACCTGTCCCGTGTAACGGACGCTAAACATCTTCACCCAACCTGTGAGCGATTCAACCTGCACCTCAAGCCAACTCGATTGCCTAGATATCACATCAAGATTTATCGACTCCTCTAACACTTTGAGTGTAACAGCATCGGAAAAGGGCTTATTTTTCAGTTCAGTATCACGCACGACACTGGCCTTATGTTGACTCATTACAGCGCTACTTATTGTCATTAACAACAGCAGTAACCAAAGTGACTTTACCTTCCTCTTTATCAATACTCGCTTCATTTGACCCTCTCTGTGCCGGACTGAAAAGCTCAACCTCCTGCGCCCGGCCTTTGACTTTATAGGAGCCGAAAGGCGTGAAATCAAAGTGGTCAGCACAAAGGTTCATGGTGTCTCTCGAAATTAAGATTCGAGAAACCCCTTTAGTTAACCCTTCTATTCTGCTGGCTAAATTAACTGTATCGCCAATGGCGGTGTATTCTTTACGCTGATCAGAGCCAATCAAGCCCACGACAGCTGGACCCGAATGGATCCCTATGCCCACATCAAAGTCGGCATCGCGATCACCTGACTCTTGCTTAAGTTCTTTCTTAAAATCTTGCAGTACCTCCGCCATTTCCAACGCCGCACTCACGGCATGTTCGGCATGCTTGGCGTCATCTAATGGCGCTCCCCAAAAAGCCATAATGCAATCACCGATAAACTTATCTAACGAGCCGCCATGCTTAAACACCACTGCAACTTGCAGGGTGAAATAACGGTTCAATAAACTCACTACCTCTTGGGGAGAGCGGTTTTCTGACAAACTAGTAAAACCACGAATATCAGAAAACAGTACCGAGACTTCACGGCTCTCTCCCTCACGGCTCAAGCCCTCGGTGGTGATGAGCTCCTTCACAACCTGAGGATCGACGAAGCGACTGAATAGCCTCACCGCTTTTTTTCTCGACTGTCGCTCAAGAAAATATTCTCGCAGGGCTAATGAAAAGTAATACGACCAAACGAATAACAGAGGAGTCAGCAGGTAGAGCAAGACAAGCTGACTTAAGAAAATGTAACTGGAGAATAAGGCAATCGCTGTGACACCTATGAGCGTTACCCCAACAGAGACGGCATTAAGCCTGACGAGAAAACAGAGGTAAACACAGGCAATCGCACCCACACTTATCAACAGATATCCCCATTGTGGCACTAGCGTCATATAGGTCTGATTTTTTAGGTTCTCTATCGCTGTAGCAAGAATATCTAACCCAGAGTAGAGGCTATCGATAGGCGTCACCCTAATATCATGCAGCGCCGATGCATCAGTTCCTATTATAACGATTTTGCCTGCTAACTCAGTGGGATCTCGCAAGGGGAATTGTCGATTAAAATCATCATAGAGGTCGGCATAAGCGATACGCCGATAAGGATTTTTCGCCCCACGCCACGACAGGGTAATATGATCGAGATCAGGTACTGGATAACCTAAGTCACCGACCACTTTTGCTGGCAGCGAAGGTAATAACCAGCCATGCAAATTATTGATCACATGATATTTGCGGCCAACGCCATCACTGTCATTAAGAAAATTAACCGTGCCTAGTCGCCAGTATTGAGTATCGACCGCTAAAGGCGGCATTAGGGCAGCCCTCGCACTGAGATTAGCTTGCGCTGTTTTTGTAAGCCCGAGTAGTTCCGCAACCTGAGTCAACTCTGGGCCATTACCATCTTGCTCTGGTGGGAGCCTGACTAAGGCAAAAAATATATTATCCTTACCTTCCAAGGCCTGATTAAACATGACATCACTCTGTGGGCGGTAGAGATCTCGCTCAACAAATGAAAGATCAAACACTATAGCCTTGGGCTGCTGCTTGCTGATCCCCTCAATCATCTCTCCATGTACAGATCTAGGCCAAAACCAACTGCCGACCTTATCTTCCATTCGCGCCAAACTGGCATCATCTATATTAACGATAACAATATCTGGATCTGGTAGCCTATTTTGCGCGTGAATTTTAACGAAAAGATCAGACAGCCCAAGCTCCAAAGGCATAAACACCTGCAACCAAAGACTTTCTAAGCAAACTAGTAGTAAGAAAAATAGGCTGAACCCGTTGAGGAAATGGCTAATTTTAATCATCTCACTCGCTTTTACTGAATTAGGTAACCTGGGATCTGCGACTCATCGACATCATCTATTTGGGCACTGTCCATAAACTCGTGCGCATATTTTAGGTAGACTTTTTCACTGACAAAAATGCGAAATAGATCCGGATCGATATGACCATTTAAGCTAAAGCGGCCAAGAATCCTCAACGACTCTGTCAGCGTTTTACCGGTTTTATAAGGCCTATCTTTTGCTGTTAATGCCTCAAAAATATCTGCGATGGCCATCACTCTCGCCTGCACCGACATCTGCTCTTTACACAATCCTCTGGGATAACCTTTGCCATCCATGCGTTCATGGTGACCGCCAGCATATTCAGGAATATCCTGCAGATTTTTTGGCCAAGGTAAGGCTTCGAGCATGCGGATGGTGACAGAGATATGGTTATTGATAATTTTACGTTCTTCCCCCGTTAAGGTACCTGCACGTATCATCAAGTTTTCAACTTCATTCTCAGTCAGTAGTGGCTGTGTTTCTCCTAGGTAGTCGATCCAAGACTCGTTCGCGATCGTCATCACACGCTCTAGATCTTCATCTTGCATGCGTTCACAACCAATATTGGCATGAGCTAAAAAGGCGCGATCACAGTTAAATCTCTCCAGCTCATCTTGCAGAGCTTGAACGAGTTGAGATGACTTTCCAGCTTCAATCACCTGTTTTAAATATCGAATTTCTGCATCTCGACCCAAAATTTCGAAGCGGCTATCGATCAAGTCAATACGGTCAAAAATGGTTTGTAACTTGGTCGCCTTTTCTATGACATGCACGGGCGTGGTGATCTTACCGCAATCATGCAGCATCCCTGCAAGCCAAAGTTCATACCTTTCATTTTCAGACATAGAGAAGTCTTTAAGAGGTCCTTCTTTGCTTGCTTGAACCGCATCGGCCAACATCATGGTGAGCTTTGGTACCTGCTGACAATGCCGCCCCGTGTTGGCAGACTTTTCATCAATACCGATATTGATTAAATTGACCAATGACTCTAAAAGGTTTTCTAACTGTAAAATCAAATCTTGATTGGTGATAGCAATAGCAGCTTGTGAAGAGAGCGCCTCTATAAATAACTGATCAGTCATATCAAAAGCCTGGATCTGCCCATTATTACAATCTACAGAGTTGATCAATTGCAGAACCCCGACCAATTCAGAGTTATGATCTAGCATGGGAACCGCGAGCAATGACTGACAATGATAATCATGCACCTCATCGAAGCGGCGCATACCTGAAAAATTAAAAATGGGCGTGTCGTAAACATGCTCAATATTGACGGACTCTTTACGGTTTGCTGCGAAGGCGACTACGGCGTCCAAGTTAGGCTCACCATTATCGAAGGAAAGAGGGATAGCTCGCATTTTATCTGACTTATCTTTACTGCCGCCGTAATGAAGACTCAGAGAGCTATTGATCAAAATATCGAATTCGAGACACGTTTTATCGGCGCTAACACGATAAAACGTACCGCCATCGGCATTAGTGATGTTTTTTGCCGTTTGTAAAATTCTCTCCAGCAAGAGTTTTACATTTTTGATGTCATTGAGCGCAATACTTAACGTCGTAAGATGCTGTAACCGCTCTGCAATTTGTGTATTACTGAGTTCAGACATATTGAAGCCATATTTACTAATAAATTCTAAAAGTTAAACTCGTGTTTTCAACGTTATTCCCCTCCTTACTTGATATAGTCGTGATCCCAGACACAGTCAAACTTACACTGGGTTCAACGGCAATAAATATAGCGAAAGAATGAAACATAATATGACTGGAAAATTGAAGAGAATGATACGAAAAATATTGAGTAAAACGAAAGAAATCGACTAATCATAGCTCCATAACATAGCTCCATAAAAAAGCCCTTAGTATTAATTAAGGGCATTTAGGCTAAGCCGTATTAGAGGCTATCTCTCTAGCCTAGGAATGTCTTCAACACATTAATAAATGCCTATGCAGAAATTCAGGTGATTAACTCAGTTCAAATGCCGACTGGCTTTGATTCTTGGCAGTCATTAATTGCAACTTTAGCTCTTCATTCGACTTGTTTAACAAGGCAATGTCTGCTGCCATATCATCAATTTTAGACTGTAAACTGAGTTGCTTATTAATGGCAGTTTTTCTGTCATTATTGGCTTTATCTTCTCTATCTTGAGAGTCGGCCAATTTAGCCTTTAGCGTCGAAATCATGGTCATCAAACGCTGAACATCATCGGCTTTGGCGAAACGTTGATCGCTACCACCTTGTAAATCGGCTTCGCTGTCTTTCTCCAGCATCTCATCCGCTTTATGTTTTAAAACGAAGTAAGCTATTCGTCCAGCAAAGAAGAGGCAAGTGAGGAACAACACCAAGATGTACTGGTTACTTTCCATAGCAAGCATTGCTGCATCAGAACGAGTGAAAAAATCACCGTTTGTCATGATAAACGTGGTAAAGATTTGACTGTGCCAGAGGCACCAAATGATAAGGTAGGTCAATAGAAAACGCGGGGCTAAGCGTTCGCTTTCATTAAAATCCATGATTGACTTTAAAACTTTAGTAAACATAAAAATTCCTTTTTCCAGATAGTGCCATTATTCATCCCCCCTTTCAAGAAAGCTGTAACAATGGTTTGAAAAATAATTACTTATGCCATTTAGAGTAAATATCAGAACATTCAACTCAAACACAGTGAATGGCTGCCATTATAGAAACTCTGCAGTCAATTGAAGAAAAAAATCCATCCATCGAACTTCGATGAATGGATTTTTTATTTCGCACGATTAACCAATACTGACACTCTGCTTACTTGAATCGGGGATTATTCATTGCTCAGCAGAAACATCTCGTTAATTAAATTGGCCATGCACTTTGTCAACGCCAGAGATACTACCGATTGAGTGACATACAGCACATGATTCACTGCCTGAGGCAGCTTCTTGGGAGCTTGCACCAAACACCGCACCGCCGTTAATGATCATGTGATTAATCATGCTCTTCTCTTCAGCAGTTATGCTCACAGCAACTTGCGGAAACTCACCATTATCATATCCCAGCCCATTACTGCTTAAGTCACGAGTCAACAAGGTGCTGCCGTCAGCATCGGTCACTATGTTGCCGTCACTGCCTATTAAGCCTGGTCCCACACTGAGGTGACAAGAAGTACACACTATCGCTATTGGGCTGGTGTATACCGCACCGTCGCGGACTAAGTTATTACCATCGCTCAGTGACGTAGTTGGCGCTCTCGTTATCGATGCACGTGAGTTTTGTGCCAGTGGAAGATCTATCTGCGCATCATCATGACATTGAGCACAATCGCTGATGGGTGCCGAGTAGAACTCATTACGGCCCACCATAACAAAGGCATTCTCAGCATCGACAAATCTGTGGTTAGAATGGATCTTATGTACTTCAAATTTCAAGTCACTCGAACCACCATCTCTTGGTGAATCAGCTGGCGAACGAGTGAAACGGTTCGCGTTATGACACGCCTTACACTGCGTAGGATCATCAGAGCGACGACTGTCATGCTGAATAACCTGCTCATGACATGAATCACACTTATCAAAATTTGCAGCTAACTTAAGTTCAAAATCTGGGTTATAGCTTAAGGTCGCAGCATCGAAGAAGTTATTCATCACAGTCGAAGGTGCTGAGATCTTCTCCTGAGCATTATTCTCTTCGCAACTTACCCTTTCATTGCTGCTATTAACACACACACCGGATGAGATAAATGTCGTTAAGATATCGCCACTGATCAATGGCTCTGCGTTATTGATATTAATATCAAGAGCGGTATCCCAATGACAGATGATGTCACCAACAGATGCGCCGTTACGACAATTAGGGTTCTTATCTAATTCAAATGAGTTGGGGGTATTTTTGGCCACATGAGTTTCAAACCCAACACCATTGTCCCAATTCAGCAGCAAACGTACGCTATTTTTAAACTGCAGGTAGGGATCTGTTAGCGCTATCCCCTTACCGTCTTGTGTCACAAGAACATGCACGTCATAGGCGGTGCTGCTGGTCGCGACGAGTTGAGTCACCTCAAATTTAACACCGTAATCTATGCCTGCCGACTTCTTACCTAACGCCGCTACGGTATGCATATTCTCTACTGAATTACCGAAGCCGTCACCATGACAAGAGAGACAGGTATCATCTGCGGCCGGAAACATTATATGCTCGATGCTATTTGGCTTAGCCGCCATCATGGCATCATTAAATGCAATATTGTCATGACATGATGAGCAAGTCGCTACGCTTGGAATAGACTTCCAATTACCGCCTTCAGGGGTAATTGTGCCACTAAGGTTGGGATTAAGGGCTAGATCAGCCTCATCGGCATGACAACTCGTGCAGTTACGTATGTCTTGAGGATAGTTAATACCATCTATAGTGCCCTTGTTATTGAGTACCCATATCCCATCATTTTCGGCGAAAACCTTTTCCTTCTGACCATCGCGTAAGAACAGGCTGTATTTATTACCCTCATGCGCCAAAGTCGGCAGATCAATCCCTTGATGCAGTTTATGCACCATGATCTTAAAATCTAAACTCTCTCCACTGATAGGATCGAATGCATCAGGATTATGGCAGGTCACACAGTTGTCAGTATCGACGCGATTACCGCCATGAAAAGCCAGCTCGGTATGGCAGTTATTACAACTTTCCACTGCGACTATCTGACGAAAATGACTCACTTCACCACCAGCTGGTACCCAGTCAAAGCTAGTATTGGCCACGGGGTAGTTAGATGACTTTCTAATTTCTAGCCCCAACCTATGCGTTAATGACTCATCCCAAACAATAGGAGCGCCAGAGATAGGATCGACACTATTGAGCAAGTCAGCCTCGAAGGTGTACTGATAACTGCCATCTAAGTTGTCCACCAGCGTGCCGCCTTTCTCGCTCGTTGGCAGGCTGACATTGGCAACATCTGGGTATTGGTCCTGAGAAATATCCGTAGCTTTACGCAGATAACTACTCCAATCGGCCCCACTTGTCTGCGCATCAGGCACTAATTTCGCGACGGTCGTTCTCACATCTAAGATCCCCACTAAAGGGTTGCCAAGTTGATCTTCAGCATTAAATGTCACGCTAAGCTTGCTATCAACAAAGGCGGCTTCTGATACAGCCACTGTCAGTACAGAAGCCGATATCACTGTGTCATCTCCCGTTCCTGGAGTGCCATCTTCACCGGGCTTGCCATCCTTACCGTCACTACAGCCAACTAGCGCCATGGCTGTGACAAGGGAGGCAAATAATTTACTCTTGTTTAACTTCATGATCATCATCTTGAGCCTACTGTTATTATTTTTTCAGTTCCGTTATTGCATCGACTCAAAATAATAACCAATTGAAATTATTGACCTATAAATGAGTTCAAATGCAACACATGGGCAATATTTTCAAAGAAACTGACATTAATTTACAGATGACTGAAGTTCACAAAAAGCGTAATCCTGATAACTATATTTATCTTTACTTTACCAAGCACTTAATTAATAAGGCCTATTTTAAGAATGTTTGATATTGATGATTTAATAAAACTTCAATAAAATCACAAAATTGCCAACTGGCGCACGATTTTAATAAGGAGTAGAGAGTAGAACGTAGAGAGATATGATGAAATTGAAACAGGCCACAAGCTGAAGCTAGAGCCTAAAAAAGGGCTAAGCCATGTCAGCTTAACCCTTTGTGCTATTCCCATATCTTAGAGAGCGTATAACGATTGGTATTATATTAATCGATTTAAGCTCTACTTACCCCAAGGGTTATTAGGGTCTTGAGAAGGTGCTGGTCTATTGGCGTTAGCACCCTTATTTTGTGCATAACCGTCTTGAGTTCTAGGCTTATCTTTAGCATAACGAGGTTTGCCTTGGTCCTTATTACGCTTCATCTCCTCATAATCGGCGGTGGCCTTGACTCGCATCTCATCAACCAATTCGACGGTTAACTCTTCAGGCTTACGCGGCACGATACCATCGGCAAAACCACGCTCACGAGGCTTAAGCTCGAATTGTGCAGAATCTCCCTTAGGCATACGCTTGAAGCGATAAAGATAAAAGCTTTCTACTCGCTCTCGAGCCCACTCAGTCTTTTTCAAAAACTTCAGGCATGCGGCCATATTGGGGTTACTGTTGAAGCACTCTAAACGCAGCGAGGCGTAAAGAATTTTCCAATCGTAAAACGCCACCAACTCGGTGACCATAGTTTCTAAGCCTAAGCCGTGTAATGGGTTGTTCTGCTGCTGTTCAATCATGGGATATTCAACTCGTGTAAACGCATATATGTTCTATGGGCTAATAATAACAAGAAATGCTATCAAACACCCATAACAGGATGGCTTTCTTTTCATTAATACCTTGCCTACAATTTTGAATCATTAGCGGTATTCGTTGTGAAATGAGTCTGCATACAAGATCAACCTATGGCATTGCCCCCTATAAATGAAGCTACAGCCCTAATATTACTAGGGGCATATTTAGATAAAATAGTCTCAATCACACCGCGGTCTTGAAGGTGTTTCAGGGCCAAATTTAGCGCTTCGATACTCACAGGAGCATGGGTGGATAATAACCAAACATGCAGCTTATTCGATTATATAGACCGGACTAATATAGCAAAGCACTATATTGCCCTGTATCATGCCTGCCAGAATTTTGATTATGAAGACCGACAAGATGAGCAATGCCAACAAACCAGTCACCAACGCGCTGTTAAAACAGGCCCATAACAACATGCCTATGGGTGTGGCCGATAGTTACCGTTACTGGGGTGAAGAAAACACCGTATTTGTTAAGAGCAGCTTGGGCTGCACCATTACCGATGCAGACGATCAAGAGTTTATTGATTTCCGTCTCGCTTACGGACCTATCATCTTGGGCTATCGTGATAGCCGGGTCGATCAAGAAGTGGTTACAGCAATCACCGAACGTGGCACCATTTCAGGCTTTTCCACCGATCTAGACTCTCAAGTGGTCGAATTAATTAAGCAGATGTGCCCGAACATTGAGAAGATGCGTTTCGCTAATTCAGGCACAGAAGCCGTAATTGGTGCGGTTCGCACCGCCCGTGGCTTTACCGGTCGCAACAAGATTGTAGTTGTAGAAGGCGGTTTTCATGGTCTATACGATGAAATGATGTGGAAATCAGATGTCGATAATTGGAACAGCGAAACTGAAGCGGCGCCAAAAATTGCCGCTTTTGGTGGCGGTATTCCTGAAGCAAGTCGAGAGCATCTGGAAACAGTCCCCCTCAATGACTTCGCTGCCATTGATGAAGTCTTTGCACGTGTTGGAAATGATATCGCTGCCATAGTGATAGAGCCGATTCTAGGCAACTGCGGCAGCATCGCATCATCACAAGAGTACATGCAGAAATTGCGTGATATCTGTGATGCCAATGGCACACTTTTGATCATGGATGAAGTTAAAACAGGCTTCCGCGTGGCTAAAGGTGGCGCACAAGAGCTCTATGGTATTCACGCCGATCTAACTACCTATGCAAAAGCTATGGGCAACGGTTACCCTGTCGCTGCCTTCGGTGGCCGCAAAGACGTTATGGACATGATCAGCTTCGGCAAGAATGGTGTCACCCATGGCGGCACGTATACCGCCAACATGATCGCCCTTAGCGCGGCCAAAGCGACACTGACAATTTTGAATGAAACTGATGCCTACGATAGCATCAACAAAGCTGGCGCCGATATTCAACAGGTGTTATCACGGGTATTTACCAAGCACGGTATCGAACATAAGTTCGCTGGCCCTGATGCCATGTTCGGCATTCACTTTGGTAATAAAGTCCCGCACAACTATCGTGACTGGAAGAAGACAGATAGCGAGCTGTATACCGAGTTTGCCCATAACTTGATTGCAAGTGGCATCATGCTGGAGCCAGACTCCCGCGAGCCTTGGTTTATCTGTGAATCTCACAAGAACATAGACCTTGCCAAGCTAGAACTGATTGCCGATGCCGCCATGGCAAAAGCTATCGCCGAACGCAAGTAAGAGAACTCATAGAAACGGCCAATGAACCCTAGCGAGTCTTACTATCAATATGTCAGCCTGTAAATAAGTAGCGGACTAATTAGCACTGATACCAATTGGTATTAAAGGCTTCGGAAATTTTCCGAAGCCTTTTTTTTCCATACAAACCTTCTCTAATCCTCGTACCAATCTTCATACCATTCCTCATACCAATCTGTATCAGGCCTAGCCAAATAGCGAGCTTGTAGAGTTCACCTATACTTAGCGGCGCTAAGCGAAAGCTGGGTTAAAGCCGTGAAAATTCAAAAAAAGAATTAGGATTTATTAAAGACTGGAAAATATATGGCAGTGATCTATCTGTTAGTGGTGACTTCAATATGCTATTCGTCGTCACATTTGATAATGCCTCAGATCTGGAGCCAAATCAGAAGAAATATGCCGCCTTTATGAAAAAGTGGAGTGATGAGGATGAAAAGCAGTCCAACCAAATTTCGGCTAAATATCCAGAGGTCAGAACCCTGACCGGAGAGTACAGAATGCGCGAAATCATCTTAAAGTAAGCGAACACTGGTATAGGCCTGATGCCCTAGGAGATAGCATCAGGCACTCTAGCTCGCAATGCGCTTGGTATCACTATTAGCCAAAAAGCCATCAGTCAGATAAAAGTTGTTAAATAGCGGCTCAAAGTCTTCCGAAACCGTTGTGTCTATAGCTAAACTCGCTAGCACATTCTGTTGCCATGATTGTGCCTTAGGTAAACCGCAGAGAAAATCATAGTCAGTGTACTTTTTTACTAACGCAGCGCGATGTAACAATGGCACCCAGGCAATATCAACATTACTTAGCTCATCAGATTTAAAGAATTGTGTCTTACCGGAAAGCTGAGCTTCAACCTTAGCGAAAGCTGTAATCAAGTTTTCTGAACGCTTGATAAAGGTTTCTCTGTCTTTGCTTCTCATGGTGCCACATTGAACCAGATAGTGTTTAGACCCTAGATAGCTCCAGGCTCTATCTTTAGCGCGTTGTTCATTGCTCACCCCTTTCTCCAAAGGACCATACTCATCTTCGATATACTCAATGATGGCATCAGACTCAAACAAGGCTGTCCCCGATTGCGTTACCATCACTGGCACCTGACCGTTTGGGGCTAAGTCTAAAAACCATTCAGGCTTATCTTTGAGGTTTATATATTCAACCTCGAAAGGGATCTTCTTGGCGACTAACACAGCTGTAACGCGCTGAACAAAAGGACAAATTTTAAAGCTAATTAGTTTGATCATCTTCTCATCTCTCATCTTTTACTTTCAAAATAAAATGGTCTCTATATTGAGTAAGACGAGAGTAATTCGAAAAGGATGGAAATATTTACAATATAATAATTACAAACGTTTCGTAGCGTTCACATAACAGGTATCTTTGCTGCGCATATTAAGAAAGAATACTCAAATGCCGGAACAAAAATTAAAACCTCTGCAATTCATTAAATCACTTTCAATCGTAAAATCTCTGCCAATTTTGTAAAATTGACTGAAGCGGAAGACTGCCTTCAACCATGATGGGAGATGGTGTAATGCCAATCATGGGTATTAGAGCACCTGCAGAAAATAGCTCATTGATGGCTTTTCTCTATTCACGCTTACATTTCCTTACACATAAGTACTAATGGATATTATATATTCAGCCCCAAGTTAAATTGTTAGAGAAATGTAAACGTGAAATCTAAAATACTTATAGCAGCTTTGCTTACCTTACCAGTGCAAGTTATTGCCAAAGACAATACTACTCAGCCCCCAAAGACTCATACTCTTTTTTATGCTGCGGCAATTTCGGATGTTGAATTATCGTCCAGCAATAAAGTTAGCGACTATGATGAAGGTATGGCCCATGAACTTGGCTACAGATACCAGGTAAATCAATATCTTGCAGCAGAGAGTCGCTTTATAAAATCATCATCTATTGGTGCCAAACAAGTTATGAGCCTAGGGCTTATTGATGGTTCATTAAGCTACTCAGTACTCGTAGCGTCTGGACAAGCTAGAATATCATTAACGAATAATAGCTATTTATATGGAAATCTAGGCATTACTAGCTATCAATGGGAATATGAGAAAAATGGCCCTTGGACACCTAAAGATGAAATGAAAAGTCTAGAAGATTCAGGTATTGGTAGCTATCTATCAGTAGGAGCAAAATACCAATGGTCACGAGTCGAATTAGCTATTGAAAACCAGTGGTTAAAAATGGGTGATGTTAATGCCAGTAATATTACGGTTTCTGTTGGCTATCGTTTCTAATAAACACCTCACTGCCTAACCTAAGTAAACAGATATTCAACATGTTAGGATTTAATAAGTGGGATCATCATTAGATCCCACTTGCTGTATTGGCTTAATTACAGAACCTGAATAACCTGTTCCATGGCTAGGCGCGATTTAGGTAATTTGGCATTATAGTCTTCCTCACTATGATGATAGCCAATAGCCAGTGCGACCTCACAGACGTAACCATCAAGCTCATCGCTAAACATTTCAGTAATTAGCGAACTATCAACACCTTCCATCGTGGTCGAGTCTATGCCTAAACGCGCTAACGTATGCAAGGTGTTGCCCAGCGCTAGATAAGTTTGTGACTTAGTCCAAGTCGCATTGTTACCTTTGTCGTCGGTGTTTAATTCAACAAACGCAAAACCGCCAAACGCTTGCTCTCTCTCTTCTTGCTTAGTGCGGCCATCTTCAATGCCCTTATCGACAACCTTAGCGTAATCTTCGCGGGTATAAGCTGGGTTATGAGCAAACAAAATAACATGTGATGCTGATTTAATATGCGGCTGATTAAACTGAAAATTATTGGCAAATGTCTCATGCATACGCTGTTTAGCTTCATCGCTCTCAATCACGATAAACTTCCAAGGCTGTGAGTTAATAGAAGAAGCAGATAAACGCATTGCTTCATAAATCACTGCAAGATCATCAGCTGAGACCCGCTTAGAGGCGTCATATTTTTTCGCTGTGTAACGGTTTTCTAAATCAGCAATAATTGGGTTTGTCATAATTGTCTCTACATTCTTTGGGGCTGCCATTGACTGGCTAACCGAGGTAATTGGGTCTTTTACATTGATGGTGAGGATATTAAGCTTACTTCCGCACAATTTACACCGGGCAAGCCTTGAATCATTATCAAATATTTTTTGTTAATGCTTCTAACATTGACATTTTTTGTCAGTTCTAGATGATGGAATGGTTTTTACAGCAACTCCCCATCCAAGGAAGAATATAAAAAAATGAAAAAATCCTTAATCGCTATCGCATTAGCCAGCACATTTTTAGCTGGCTGTGGCACCTCAGATATCAATAATAAACAAGACGAAACTCAAGTCAGCGCGGCGACTAGCACCAAAGCAGAACTCGGTAGTTTCGGTGTTGATTTAGCAGCCCGTAACGAAGCTGTTAAACCCGGTGATGACTTCTTTATGTATGCCAGTGGTACTTGGTATGATAACTACATCATGCCAGCCGATAAGACTCGTTATGGTGCATTTACTGGCCTGGCTGAGCGCAGTGAAAAGCAAGTCAAAGAGATCATCGATGATATTGCTAGCCGTAGTGATCTGAACGCCGAAGAGCAACTGATAGCCGATTTCTATCAGTCTTACATGGATACTGAGACTATCAACAAGCTGGGGATCACTCCAATCCAGCCTATCTTAAATCAAATCGCTGCAATCAAGTCTACCGACGATTTAACTAAGGTCTTTGGTCATGCTTGGCTTACTGGCGCGACATCACCCATTTCTGGTGGCATGTGGTTTAACCGTCTTGACCCAAACCAATATGAGATGTCTATCGGCGCTAGCGGTTTAGGTTTACCGGATCGCTCTTACTACCTAGAAGACAGCGATCGCTTCATTAACATCCGTAGCGCCTATGTTGAACATATCGCCGCAATGCTCACTTTTGCAGGTGTTAAAGACACAAAAGCCAAGGCCGAAGCTATTTTAGTCCTGGAAACCAAGATTGCCCAAGGCCAGTGGCCTAGAGAGAAACGCCGTAATCGAGATCTAACCTTAAACCAGGTCAAACGTACTGATATAGCTAAACAGTACCCAGGTTTTAACTGGGATCTTTTCTTCAATGAAACCGGCTACCAGGTGCCTCAACTCAATATCACTCAGCCTGAGCCGATTAAAGCCATGATTGAGCTAGTGAATCAAGAGTCACTCAATGTATGGCAGGATTATCTTACCTTCCATACCATCAGCAATAACTCAGAGCTCTTATCTGAAGATATCAATGCCGAAAACTTTGCTTTCTATGGCAAAACTCTAAAGGGACAGGAAGAGCCTCGTCCACGCTGGAAACGTGCAGTCGCAGAGATGTCGGGCACTCAGTCACTTGGTTTTGCCATCGGCAAGGTCTATGTGGCGCGCTACTTCCCAGAATCATCCAAAGCGCAGATGGCTGAGTTAGTAGAAAACTTACGTACCGCCTTAGGTCAGCGTATCGATGGTCTAGATTGGATGGGCGATGAGACTAAGGTCAATGCTCACGCTAAGCTTGCCGCATTTACCCCAAAAATTGGTTATCCTGATGTATGGCAGGAATTTGATGGCCTGACAATGACCAAAACAGACTTAGTCAGTAATGTTCATGATCTGCGCCAATTCTTTAAGGCGGAAAGTGTCGCTAAAGAGCTTAAGAAAACCGACCGTAATCGCTGGGGCATGACGCCGCAGCGCGTTAATGCTTACTACAACAGCTCATTTAATGAGATTGTGTTCCCAGCAGCTATCTTACAACCGCCATTCTTCGATCCAAACGCCGACCCAGCCGTCAATTATGGTGGTATTGGTGCAGTGATCGGCCATGAGATGGGCCACGGCTTCGATGACCAAGGCTCAAAGTCAGATGCCAATGGTATACAACGCAACTGGTGGACAGACGCTGACCGTAAAGCCTTTGATGCCAAGGCCGATCAACTTGCTGCCCAGTACAGTAAGTACGAACCCATCCCAGATAACTTCGTCAATGGCCGTAACAGCTTGGGTGAGAACATAGGTGATGTGGGCGGTTTGTCCATGGCTTACCATGCTTATAAACTCAGCCTCAACGGCAAAGAAGCCCCTGTGATCGACGGGGTTACCGGTGATCAACGTTTCTTCCTTGCCTGGGCTCAGGTATGGAAAGAGAAACGTACCGAGCAGAGCATGCTCAACCAACTTCGTGGTGGTACCCATGCACCGGGACGTTACCGTGCTCAAGCACCGCGTAACCATGATGCTTGGTACAAGGCATTTGATGTGAAGCCTGGTGATGAGCTTTACCTGGCTGAAGACGAGCGTGTTCGGATCTGGTAATGGTTCGAGGTTCGAGGTTCGAGGTTCGAGCAATAGCTTGAAGACATAAGTCATAAGCGGTTAGCAATAACACTTAAGTAAAAATGCCAGTCATCTGACTGGCATTTTTGTGTTTATCACAAACTAAAAATTAGTGCTTTTTCTGTACGCCATTACGGACCATCTCTTTGCCCGTCTCGAAGACTTCCTGAGTGATCCAACGTGCATGAAGCAGCTTATTATTGTCATCGAATACCGCGACAAAATGGCGTCCATCGGCGTTATTGGTCGCCATACCGACACCAGCCACACCTTCCAGTCCTAAACCACCATTTTCTACAGACAACAAAAAACGCTCTAATTCGGCTAAGTTATCGATAACATCAAGTTCATTATTCATCTACATATACTCTTTTATCTATATCTGACTGCACTCTGTATATGACAGCTTACCGTGCAGCCTAGGTTTCAATATGCGGCGTACTTTACAGATCATAGTAAAAAATTGGAACACTGCCTAAACCCGTTCATTACAGAAACACGCATTTTAAAAACCACTGTTAGCTGATCGGCCTATAAAACCGACACTTTAACAATGCCTAGTATTGAATAGCCACGAAGAAGTTACTGTCGACTTAAGCTACGCCATATTTTATAAAATAATCTCTTCACCATTTTTAACTAGATGCACATTTTCAAAATGCTCTACAAATTTATCACCGTTAAGAGTGTGCACAGGTACTAAACGTTTAGCTGCTATGTTGTTTGAAAAATTAATTAAATGCTCCAAATATGCATGACCACTGGTATGCATATATTGCCATGACTGCCGATATTGCTCAGTCATTTCAGCAAATTTAGCTTGCTTACTCTGGTAGCCTAACCACATGGAATAGATAAATTTCGGCTTAACTTCTTGCCCAACGAACGCATCTAAGTAAGGAGTCATCGCATAAGGAGACACCCTAAATACGTAGTTTGTACCTTGCAACTTGCTAAGATTCACATGCCGATGACTATATTTCAGAAAGTCATTACCATACTTTTCTTTAATAACGGCTAACTGAGATTTAGGAAATATGACTCTGAGGTGATCACCGTCATGAGGAGGCAGCCCAGGAGCATGTTTCTTCAATGCTTCGAGTAAATACAGCTGGTACAGATCGATAACCAGCTTTTTTCCTGTCCGCTTGGTGGCGTTATAGAGGCTTACTATCCTATCTATATTACTCCCAGAGGCCACGACAAACGCTGGTCTGCCTTGCTCACTAAAGGCTTCTGTCATGGCTGTTTCAACTGAAGCTTCAGTGGGAAACTCTTGCGGATGACCACCATCGAGGGTCGTGCCCTCGATGAGCATAAGATCAGGCTGCTTGATATGGGAGTAGATATAATCACTGACCTTAGTTTTTCGTCCATGACCACGAAAATCTCCCGTATAGAACACCTGCTTGCCTTCGACTTCGATTAATAAACTGCAGGCACCAAAGGCTGAGTGATCCATCAAAAAAGCTTTTACTGTAAATGGGCCGATCTGAAACGGCTTACCTGGTGAAAACTGCTGACATAGCTCCAGTGAATTAAACCGTAATGGCTCAGGATAAAATAAATTACCGATAGTCATCATAGAGTAACTGCTATCAGACAGGTATATGTTAGCGCCTTTAGGGAGTGTAGCGAGTAGGCCATAATGATCTGGATGTGCGTGAGATAAAAGATAAGCTAAAGGAGGATTAGCATCTTGTTGTTGAATATCCAGCAAAATACCATTCGCAATTGTTGGATTTGCAACGACTTCAGCAGCGAGAGATGTACCACAGCTATCCATCAGTGGAGCACCGTAATCCAATACGATACTATCCTCACCATGACGAATCTTAATGCAACTACCACCTATGGTATCTGCGCCGCGTAGTATTGTGACGGAAGTTTGTGCCATTAACACATCTCTTTGCTGAATAACTGACGATCTGTTTTATCTGTCATCACCTGCAAAACCACTTTATTTTCTCTTAACTTTTCTTCGTGACGAGACCAGCTATTACGCACATCAGCTTCGGAGTTATGGTAAAGCAGTAACCTAGGCTCATGATCGATGACCAAAGGATACACTTCTTTAGCAACGTCTCTAATGATGGGAGCTACTGATTTTCCTGCTAACTCAGTTATCTTTACCAATACCTGACAAGCGACAACATAGGCATGCTTTAACTCTTGTGGGCGGTTTTTACCCGTTAAAAACTCTCGATAATTTGCTAACTGTTCTATGACTTCCGGGGTTTCACTGTTTGTTCTGCAGCGGCTATCCGTCGTAAGCTTAGCCTCCCAAAATACTAACCGTACTTCCTCTCCATGTTGCTCCAAAGCGACTAAGTCTATACGGTACCCATCCCCAGGCAATCCCATCTCCATATCGATCACATTACTATTTTCAGCAGCCACTTGCTCTACAAATGTCTTTTCATCGCCTTTATGTTGTTTAGATCGCTCAATCCATAGGTCTAATGTTTCACCGCCAAGGTAGCGCTCAGTCTCCTCTGGTCTCTCAGGATTTGTAAGTGTACGGTTTTCTGCCGTTAACCTTAGGTACTTCTGTGTTCTGGCTCCCTCAAAAACGTATTTTATATGCTGTTCACAATACAATTGTTTCTTCTGATTGAAGCCCACTTTGGCTATCGCCTGCCCCTTATGGTAAAAATTTAAGTAATTTTCACGTACAGCCAGACGAAGTCCATTAGAGGACAACTCTTCACCTGTAGGATTTAGTCGTAGCAGTAATTCCTGCCACCATAGGGGGGATTGCTCAGCAAGTTGTTGAAAAGAGAATTTTCGTGTGAATTGTTGTGCCATGGCTATTTCTCACCTAATTTATTTAGCTGTATAACGTTGAAATTCGGAATTTCGGCTCTCTGGTTATTACCAGGATTAGAAATAAACTTATTTTTAAACTTACTAAAGCGAGCCAAAGGTCGATGGACATGACCGCATAACAGGAATTTAGCTTTTAGCTCTCCAAACTCGATTGCAGTTCGAATATTCGCACAGCCCCAATTATTCCCCTCTTGCCTAGCGACTTTTAATTTTGATGGCGGCACATGATGAAGTAACACATCACAATCTCTAAAAAGATAAAATTCTGGACTGTCATATGGGATACATCCAAATTTGTGCCCAAAAATGTCGACAATGTCATTATCAACACTGACTCGTTGGCTCTTTAAAGTTGTGAGCCAATGGGCAGATGCTTGAATATCATCTTGAAGTGGTAATAGATCATGGTTACCTGAACAGATAAACGTAGGCAGTGGTAGGGTTGATGTCCACTGCCTAATCCACTCTACTTGTTCATCACTGCTAAATGATTGCTGCCAAGATCCATCGAGTAGATCACCGCTAATACACAGTAAATCGTAATGACGGGCCTGCTCCCTAACCCACTCAAATTGAGCTCGGTTAAAGTGAAGATCTGAGACATGCAATAACTTCATTGAATCTGACTCTTTCAACTTTTCATACCTTTACCATGTTAAATATCCTATATATTCAAACCAAGTCCCGAGAAGTTAAGCGTCAAGAGGTAAAAGTTTTATTTTTGCTATCCAGATCGGAAATCTGGCGATATTTATCACTAGGTAATGACTGGCACACAGGAGATTAGATGGTGGTAGTTAGGGATGGGGATAGGAGATAGCAATGTAAGCTCACATTGTAGTAGCCAAGTTTGCTAAAGAGAGCTCTTGTACATAAGCACTCTCTTTAGCAAACAGCGAGAAAGCAATGAAAACTGAAAGTAACAGGCCTATAAAAATGCTAAATGATTAACCACCAATAGCATTTAGATCATTGGAACTAGGAGCCGTTAAGACATGAACTAGGTAAACATAACTAAGTTAAAACATATTATTGAGCGCGATACCTACGCCTACACGCGTTTGGCTGTGATTATAATCAATCAAACTATCGCCATAGCCGTTAAAGAAAGTAACATAGCCTTTTAGCTTGCCATAAAGCGGTGTGGTGAGATTAACTTGTACCGCGCCATTACTGGTGGAAAAATTCTGGCGTAATTTGACGCTCAGCTCATAATCACCAAAATCATAGCCCATACCGTATTCAGCATTCCCCATGTAATCAGCAATATCCGGGTTGTCATCGCCACCGGGATCTAAAGGATCCGTTTTAGTATCCTCGGGCAAACGATACCAAGGCCTGACAAACCAGACCCAATTTTCTTTCTCAAAAATGAGTTCAGCGAATACTCGGTTCCATGAACGGGAAAGCGGTACTGAGCGGCCATTAGATTGATGCTCGATGCCAAACATAAAGCCAGTGTTGCTCTCATAGGGGTGCCAATCTAATGGCATCACATAGAACAGCTCTGGATTGTAATTAGTTTCTCTAAAAGGGCTGGAAATGTCATCGGCATAAACCTGCCACCAAGCTTCGATAGTAAATGCGCCATAAATTCGATCGCCTTCCACAAATAAAGAGTTATAGGTAAGCGGGAACTTAAGGCTCAATTGAAATTTGGATTCAATGTTTTTTAGGCCGTCATCAAAGGCAGGATCATCGATATACACATCAGGATTAATCTCATTACTGGTATAAATCGGTAAAATATAATTCATTTTGTGGGGCGTTAGCACAAACTCAGACTGTTCACTTTGGCGCTCTTGAATAATCCGCTTAGTCAGGGCCCCTGCTTTAGTTTCTTTACCGAACATGGTCACAGTATTATCGCGATCTATCGATACTTCAGCCTCGCAAATTCCACGGATCTCACCGAGCGTCATTTCATCGGTACCAATTTCGACTTGGTGGCTAATACACTCGCTCATCGGAGAAGCTTGCACTTGGCTCATGGCCCCAAACACTAACGATGCGATGCCTAGAGACTTATGATTTAAACGTAGCAAAATAAATTCCATATCATTGTTGATGACGACTGTGAATTAATACCTATTGGTATAATTCCCTGCAAGCCATAATAAGCGGTGATGACTGCACGTCACTCTATCCTAGAGAGGCATTAAAAGACCATATCACCTTAGTATGCATAATAAATTAAGTTGTAACACATGCCAATGATTTAACTAAGCTCTAACCTCCAACCTCCAACCTCCAACCCCAAACCTCTAGCCAGATGCCTTAACCTCATGTTGCGCAGGAATTAATTTCATATTTATATAGGACATGAGAAAACAGAAATCACTTTTATCAAAATGTAAAAGTGGCTGAATGAAAGGGATAAAAAAGGAGAGGAAAACCTCTCCGAAGGGGAGTTGATGGTCAATCGTTACAGGGCTTGCTAAAGGCAAGAGTCAATACTTATGCGGACGACATATAGAACCCGAATGACAAATCTATATGTCGTCCGCTTAACTCTCACCTTCTCAACATTGACAGCCCTCACTTCGAGGAATTTTGTCTATGTAACCCATTAAATAGAACAGATGAAAATAGCGGCTTTACAACGGTGGCGGAAGAAGCTCTAACTCACTGCTGCTTAAGGCGCCTTTTATCTCAATGGCAACCTTATAGACTTGTACAGTTCCATCAGGTGCTCCCTCACTCCAATCTAATCCTGGAGCCTCAAAGGTATAGCTGCCTTTGGTTTCAGTTTCTGTCAGCAAGCCTTCACACGTATCTGCTTCACTATCACAAACGTATGACTTACTTAGGTGCCATCGCTTCCATGCCTTTGCATTTGCTGATTTCTCATCGGGGTCAGGAAAACCAAAGTAGACCACGCGATAATCTTTAGCATTAGTGATAGCCATTTGTTCGGCATCGCTAAGGTTAAAACTCAAGGCACCACTGGCACCATCAAAACTCGCGAGTTGTAGTCCTATGCTTGCAGCTTTATCAACGTCAATCGTTGTCACTACTGGTGGCGGTACGATTGGATCCACTGGGTCTACAATATCGTTATCATTATCATCACTACCACAGGCTGTGACCATTAGTGCCCCAGTTAAGAGTACACCGAATAATTTATAATTCATGACGCGCTCCTTTAGTTGAAGTGGCCAGTATGACAAGTGGTACATTCCATATCAGCTTTAACACTAGCAGCTGAGCCCATAGTTTCACTCACACCATGACAGCTCTGACACGCCTGCGCTTCAGCCGAAGGCTTAGCCTCAGGTAGAAGACTAAGATCTTCACCACCATGGGCACGATTTAACAGCTCTACAAGATGGAAGGCAATGGATGCAGACAGACGCTTACAACGCTCACCCTTTTCGGAGAACATTTTACCCGATGCCTTTGACCAGTTACTGATCGAAGAGTGACACAGAATACTGTTCGCTACAGATGAGGTGACAACTTCATCTGTAGTCTTTTCTGCGGTGGAACCTATGCCTGCAACAAATGCATCTGAAGAGAGTGGAAGCTCAGTATTCTCGTAATATCTAAACGCAGCACCGATAACGGCTGAATTTTGACCATTGATATCATCAAGAATATTCACCAACATACCGGTTGCATTTACATTGCCACAAACAGTACCTTGACCTACGATCCCAGCCCAACCATATCCAGCCAATGCCGTAGGAATAGTCGCAAAGTTGGCGGCATCGACACTATCTGATGCGGCTAACATAGCAATAATAGAGTGGAATACCTGATGCATACAACCACCACCAGTTTCATAAGCGAGTTTAGCCGTTGCCATTGCATCGAGTGGAACATACTTAAGCTTATCGCCTAATTCTAACTTATAGTTTCCATCTGCATCTGTTGCCGCGAATGCCGAAGTTCCCATAAGCGTTGCACCTGCCGCCGCAGTACTGATACCTATGATCTTGGTTAATGCTTGTCGTCTGTTAATCGTCATAATCATTCCCTACTTAATAAGCGTTATTGTTATCTGGCTAACTGTAAAGTGGCTCGGGCAGCATTAATTTTGCCGCCGTTTGACTTGAGTTAAGTTTGCGGGGATAGGTTTATAAATAGTGTGATCTTCGGCAGGTGAATATTCGGATTAAGCAAAGGAGACTTTTGAATCAGGTAAGTGTGTCAGTGATGTAATTTACAGATTGAATATACTCACAAGTATCGATTTTACTGCATTAAAACATTCACAGATCACCTTATTTGTAAAATTCATGTTAATTCAATAATTGTGAAGATAAAGTTCAAACCTAATTCATATCTTCAACAGTGTGATTTTGTTCTCAAAAACGTTATCTAATCGCCACTTACAGCCATTTTTATTAACAAGTTAATAGGAGGTAGAAAGGATCACAGAAATCATTAGATTTATTGAATATGATACAAAAGTTACCTATATGAGGAAGCTAGATTGATGCAATTAGGCAGTTGTCAGTTTGATATTCAGCGAGCGCAACTAAAAAACCTAGAAAATGGCAATATTTGGCAGCTCCCTCGGGCGGAGTTACAGGTATTAAAGCTGCTTATAGCTAGCCGTAATAGGGTTGTAGCTAAACACAAATTAGGGGCTGCCGACGAAAATCACCCACCTTTGAGTGACTCTTCAGTAACCCGCGCTGTGTTTATGTTACGTTCCTTCTTAGGACCCGAACATGAACAGTTGATTGAAACAGTAAAGAGTAAGGGATATCGACTAAGGGGCGAAGCGATACATAAACAATCACCACATATAGCCAAGCTAAAGCCTTGGCTCATTTCAGCCTTGATAATAGCCATACTTCTCATCGCCATCGGACTGATTAGCCAGTTTTCAAAGAGTGGCTCGAGTACAAAACCCTATAATGTCACCCCGCTAACCCTCTTATCTGGCCAACAGATAAACTTGATTAGCTATTCAAAATCTAAAACCAATACAGAGTCATTAATGAGTGTTATCAATCAATTTTCTGCCGGGTTCAGAGGCTGCTACTCGGCGCCATGGCAAGATATTTATCTGTCTTTATCCCATGACGAACAGGTATTTAATATCACCATGAGAGGAGAGAAATTAGGCCAGTCGGTTGTCAGGAACCTTAAATTATCTGACTTTAGACAAGAGAAACAATTTATCTCTGAAGCTTGGTTAGATAAGGTAGCACTCTGTGAATAGAAAATTACTTTGGGGCATCAACGCCATAGTCTTGATCGCGCTGCTGATCAGTGTCTCCATCAGCTATCGATATCTTAATCCAAGCGAGACCTTGATGTTAAATTGTAGCTCAGAGCTATTCGATAGACATAAAGGAGATAGCGATAAGGGACGTCATTACCTACTCGTCGATGTGATCGCTAAGGGTAAGCAGGCACAGTTTAATTATCGATACTTCAACTTAGATGGCAGCCCCGCCGGAAATATCAGCATGAAAGGCAGCTTGTTAAATTTCGATAGTGATGCCCACAAGTACGCTTTTTCAGTGAAGACCAAAGAGGAATCACAGGATGACGAGCAAGGTCGACCAGAACATATGCAATACCTCTCCTATGTCAGTTCATTTAACCTGGATAATAAAGGCATGCATAACCTGACGATAGAAACATTAGATCTCGATGAACAGAAAGACTACGCGATCGTACTATTTCAACCGAGCAATACGGTCTGCGGTTGCCGCTTAGTGCACTAGCTAGGCGCTTTAACCTTGATCTGGGCTTAGCTAAAAATTATAGCGGACAACAATAGATAGGAAAAATAAAATAAACCTGTACAAAATATAATTATCCGGTATTATTCGCCTCGCTCTGTTGTTTAGAGTTATTAAAGACATTAAGTAAAAAGTTAAATCTAAGAATTTCTACGTTACAGTTGTGATCCTCAGTTTTCCCTTATCTTCATCGTCGCATTAAATAATTCGATTTTTGAGCACATCGCATACTGCGGTAATTTTATGAATTTAACTATAAGGGACACATCATGTCTAATTCAACAACTGGTCTAGTAAAATGGTTTAACGAAGAGAAAGGTTTTGGTTTCATTACTCAAGACAATGGCGGCGCTGACGTATTTGTTCACTTCCGTGCAATCGCTTCTGACGGTTTCAAGACTTTGGCTGAAGGCCAGAAAGTATCTTTCGAAGTAGAGCAAGGTCAAAAAGGCCTTCAAGCAGCTAACGTAGTTGCTATCTAACTTTGTAAGTTGACGTAAATGGTTTTATGACCATTTACGTCATATTTTATTCTCAACTTATTGATTTATACCGGTTCTACGAAAATATTAACATTTCAATCATCTGCTTTATGTACATGTCGTTACGTTTCTCACTTTCTTCGTTATATCATTATAAATAAACACTAAAAAATTAAGCCTGCTGTTAATACCCTCTTATCACCTTGATCATAAAATACGCCGACTAATGTCTAGCTCATCAGATCAAAACGATTTTGGGATCAACCAAGCAAACCAATCTCAAAGGTAATCAATGAAAGTAAATTTCAATATTTTTAAAAATAACACTTCTTGGAATGCATTAATCCACCAGTTAAACGGTGATGTATTACTGCGTCATATCTTCATGAAAGGCAACATAGATAGCAGAGATATTGAGCTATCCTATTGTGATGAAACTTGCCAGGGTAAGATCATTAATAGTGAAAATCAGCTGATCGGTAACTTCTCAATCTCCTGCTAGCAGCATAATCCTACTTTTGCTTTTCTACTTCCCGCTGCACAAGAATAAAAGTCAGGTACATTTTGGTGGGTAAAGACAATGCCATACCGAAGGCCACACAAACAGCGCTAATGATGATCCCGGTGACACCCATCTCTTCCATCATTTCGCTAAAGTTATGCAAGTAAATACCGAGGGAGATTAAACAAATACCAACACAAATACTGCACTTTAAAATTAAGACCAGCTTGTCATCTGTCACTATTCCCCCTCAATGCTCAGCATCATTTTAGACTAATACAAGCAATCCTTTTACCTGACTATATTGGTTCAAACAGCCCTATTGCACCTTGATTAATACCTATCGGTAAAATGATGAGTCATTTAACACTCAATGCATATTGCTTGGAGAGTCTATACCAATTCCATTAAATGTATGACCTATTCAGAGCTTTCTCAGGGCTTTAAATTCAAGGCGCATTGTTGAAGAAATGGTTATTCCCTTTTAAGGCAATGCAACGCAGAAGTGGAAGTCCTGAGAAGCTCACATAGTGCGGGTTTAAAAACACTCTATGCTGCGCAAGCGGCTTTCGACATAGAATAACTATTAGCTTCAATCCCCTTACTTGCTTACAGCGTTTTTAACTCCCGCTGAATGATCACTTATTTAATGGAACTGGTATTAATATAAAGGAACAGTGATAGAAAGATCATACAAGCACCCAGCGCCTTTTGTAATTCCAGTGTCTCATTCAACATAGTGACACTGAGTATCATGGTCCATATCGGTTCCAAGATCATGATCAAGGCGGCGGTTTCCATCTTGATACTATACTGCCCCATTGTTTGCAGTAAGTAGCGTATCGAGGTAGCTAAAATAGTAGAGATAACAAACCAAAACAGCAAAGTGTGGCTATATTCAAAGGCATATTCTTGGGTAAAACCCACATACACGAGACCCACAATGCCGACCGTGAATAGCTGTAAACATATTGAAACTAACGGAGTGATCTGACTGCTTATTTTTTTGTTCAACACAAAATGAATAGAGAGAAGTATTGCGGCAAGCAGAAAATAAACTTGGCTTTTATCGACTTGCCAGCCATTGCCTAACATCAGCAACAACATACCCATAGTGCTTACCGGCAAGGCTAGCCAAAATGCTCTGTTTGGCTTTAGCTGAAACAGGACCCATGAGGTCACGGGGGCAATGATCATGGCTAAGCTCATGATAAATGCTCCTTCAGACAGGCTGCTGCTAATTGACACTGCATAAACCCAAACTTGCAATGCGAGCCCGAGAAAGACACCCACACCACAAGCCAACATCACGTGTTTAACCTGTAATTTCAATAATTGCTTATAGCAAAATGGCAGTAAAACTAGGCTCGCAAGCAGGAACCTTATCGCAATAAACGCCTCTCCAGGCATCTCGATAACCACTAGTTTAGACGCAATCCAACCCAGTGCAGCCAGTAAAGTGGCTATAAGTAGGTACAACTCAGCACGCATCGACGACTCTCTCTTTGTATTGTTTAATACTTAAAATTGACGAACTCAGCCCTTTGACCTCAGATCCCATCAAACAAAATGAAACGGACTCAAGTCAGGCTAAAATTCTGTACTAAAAAACAAAAAGCAACCACACGCGATAGTGAGGTTGCTCTCTTTAATATCACACGAATTTTAACCTACCTTTACAGGCATAACTACAAAGAAGCTCACAGTAAATGTTCAACCCAGTTCCAATATTTCACGACTCTTTTGTAGCCAAGCAGTTAATATAATGTGAAACTATCAAGCGGTATAAGTTCACATTATAAAAACAATGCGTTATAGATTTACAGAGTTTGAATTTGACAGTAAAAGCTTAGTTTTATTAAAAAATGATCAGGCAGTGCCGATTCGTCATAATGAAGCTAAGGTATTAACGCTCTTGCTTGAGCAAGCCAAGCATGTAATGAGCAAAGAGGATATCCTGTCTCATGTCTGGCAAGACAAGGTGGTGTCTGAACAAGCAATTTTCCAAAACATTAGCCACTTAAGAGCGCTTTTTGGCAACGTAGCCATAAAGACCTTCCCCAAGCGAGGCTACCAGTGGCAACTGGATTTTGAGATCGTAGCCCCGGCTCCACTTGACATTGCACTCCACAGTGAACAAGAGTCACCCGTTTCCGCCATCCCCCAAACTCAGCCCTATTGGCTATATGTAGCATTAGTTGCTTTAGTTATCTGCATTATTGGGATAATAAATTGGCCAAGTGAGCCTATTCATTTAAATGACGAGTCGGCGATAAAAATAGCTTACATTCCATTTTCTAACATTTCTGACAACACTCAGGAGCAGGCTCAGCTTGTACTGCAAGACAGTGAACTCTTCGATTTCACGCCTCTGGCTCATTTAGAAACAACCCAATTTTTAACCTCTGCAGAGCTTGAATACCCGCACTTATCGCAATCAAACCCGTTTATCTTGACCGGTAATATTCGAGTTCATCAGCAGCTAACCCATTTGGATTTTTCAATAAAAGGCCCATTTGATGAGTGGCAGGGGCAACTCGCTGGGTCATCAACTAAGGATGTGCTCGAACAATTAAGACAGCATTTAGCACAGACACTTATTTATGATCTGCTGAGTAAACCTCAGGCGCCAGAGCTTAAACAGGCCAAACTATCAATTGCCTATCAACAAGCTCCTGATGACCTGATAATCTTAGGTAAACTGATCCTCAGTTACCTGAGGACTCAAGAACTCGAAAAAGCCATGGTAATGGCAGATAAACTTGCAGAGCAGGCCCAATCCCAAGAGGATCCTCAGCAGATAGGTAACGCCTATCTGTTTCAGAGTCAAATATTAACCAGTAAGAAACTGTACGATTTAAGCGCGCATAAACTGGCTTTAGCCATTGAACAATTTGAAAAGATTAATGACCTAAATCGTCAGGCAGATGCCTGGCATTCAAAATCTTGGCTGCACTACCAACAAGATGATTATGCAGCAATCAAAATCACTTTATTAAGATCAGCTCAGTTGGCATTGGACGCTCAAGACATCCCCCGAGAGCTAGATGCGCTCACCTATTTATCTGTGCTAGCTCATAAAAAGCATCAAGAAGACGATAAATATCTGTATTTACAGCAAGCTGAAAATAAGATGCGGGAGTACCAATTACCTATTTATCACTTTGCTAAAGTCCCCTTTCATTATGCTATTTTTGCCGAAAATCCAGCGGATAAAGAACCACATTTACAGCGAGTACTCGAATTTACTGCGTTAACGCCAGATCATTGGGTCGCCCAATCGAGTCGAAGGCAACTTATGACCCATTACATCAACTTCAATCGACTCGGTGAAGCTCAAGGCTTGGTCGACGATCTCACTGCTGATAATGTTTATAACTCTTATCTTAAAACAGTGCTAGCTCAAGCTAAGCAGCAAACAGAGGCATTTATTAATCATGCCAAACGTACCTTCGAGCAAGCTCAGCTTTCGGGTGAGTTATCGATCGGCTTAGATATCGCTTTACTGTTATGCAGCGCATCTAATCAACAAGTTAACTATGACTTTTATTCACAGTATATTAGTGAAAACGCCCCATCATATTGGCGACAAGCGAATGAGACCGAGTTATTGGCGCTAAAAATTTAAGAGCCGGCGGCCACCAATAAGTATAATCGCCGCCCGAACTTATGGATTTTATATACACCTTTCGGTTAACTAAATGGCTTTAACATCCAGCCAGTTAACCGCAAACATTGGCTGCTCACCCTCAACGGTTAAGGTATGAATGCCTTGGGGCAATTCGATAACGATATTATTAACCGTTTTCCAGCCCCTCTCCCCCTCAAGTTTTGGCGCTGCTAGTTTTTGATCTCCAAGCCATAACTCAAATTTTTGAGCTTCACCGGAGTGAAATACCCTCGCATCCAATTGAAACTTACCACCACGGGCTACTCGAATTTGATAAGACGCTTTTTTGTCTCCTAAAGAGCTGAAAATCTTATCATTGTCAGGCTCCATGGTTGAATCCCTCACATCTGCACCATGGGCAAAGTTAAACGCCTCCCCCTGAATTTTAATGGGTAAGGTATGCACCATGCTAGATCCACTATCGACAGCTTCGCTGCTTTGGCTCTGCGTTGTGCCGTTAAGCGCCACAACAGAATAACGAGCGTTATGCGCTAAAGGCGAAGTATCAATAAAGTGTGTGTCTTTGATGACTGTTGAAATGGCCATCTTTTTATTGGTGAGCGGATCCTGTCTATAGACAGTGTAACCACTCAAGAATACTTCACTGTTTCCTTGCCAACTGAGTGTCACCTTGCTCCTTTTAGCTTCAACGACTTCTAGTCCCTGAGGCTTATTAGGATATGCTGGATTCTTTGCATGCTTAAGCTTCACTTTATCCTGAGCTAGAGTTAGTTTTTGTACAAACTCTGTATCACCCTTTTGCGAAGGTAATTCTTTTCCTTCAGTATCAAGCACCAACCTAAAGCCTTCGATAGCCCCCAAAAAGTCATTGGTGATATAGCTGCGCTCACTTGAGTGCCAAGGGAACCAATGCCAACTGCCACCGCGTGCCACAAAGGAATCACAAGCATCGATGATCACCTGACTGCCATCTACTGGCGCATCCTTATAGCTATCGACATAACAATCCGCCAAATACTCCATGGCGTTACCCATTAAGTCGTGTACACCAAATGGATTGGCTTGATAGAGGCCAACCATTGCTAAAGTGGCTTCATTGTCACTGCATTGTTCGATATCTCTCACATAGGCCCCAGGAAAGATTTCCGCTGACTTATCCGCCGCATACCAGTCGGATACATTACCGTATTGGCAGGCTTTTGAAGCAGCTTGCTCATCACCAAAAAAGTATCGGGTACTTGTGCCGGCACGTAAGGTATATTCCCATTCAGCTTCTGAAGGCAGTCGATAATGCTTACCCGTTTGATCTGTCAGCCAAGTGGCATAGTCAACCGCAGCCTGCTGAGGTAAACACACCACAGGATGATAATCACTGAAGTTATAAACATTGGTATCCCATGCAGCTAATTCCTCTGTTGGGCCACCTAATACATGCTGATAGCAGTTACTTGGCATCTCATAGTTCGTCGCTTTAATGAACTTTTTAAACTCAGCAACCGTGACCTCATACTTGCCCATTTGAAAGGCTGATATAGATACTCTTCGAATGGGCCTTGCATTTTCCTCACCGCGATCACTGCCCATGGAGAATTCACCTGCTGGAATACTCACCATAGGCGGTTCTATAAAGTCGGACTCTGCGGCGAAAGTAGCTGTTGATGTCAATGTGATGCCTGCAAAGGCGATAACGAATGGTTTAAGTTTAAATACTTGGCTCATATCAATTTCCTTTTGTTGATAGGAAAAACAATATTAGTTTCAACTCGTTGGATCTTATGAAATATCTATTTTTCACATAAAAATGGATAAAATAGAAAAATCCTAGATTTTTACTATGGCTATACGCTAAAGATCTACAGCCTCCTCAGTCAGCTTCTAGTGCTCTGTTTCACTCAAAGCAATAATGCAAGAGAAGTAGAGGGCCGTTCCCCCCAAAAAAATGGCCGCGCCTTTAACATCTAGAGTTAGTGAGAAAGATCTCACTTTCATGATTAAAACTGAACCAAAGCACAACTTACCACTCGAATTATTTCAACATTTCATGTGTTCTGAATAGAATAATTATCAATAAAAGGAAACAATGAATGAAGTTATCTAGCCTTTCTTTAGCCGTTATCTTATCGATAACGAGCATGCATTCTGTATCAGCGGCAGATCGTGAAGATAATCAGAAAACGATGACCGAGATGCTAACAGGTAAGAGAGTATCTGAAGGCTTATTCAACTTTTATCAAGATAACAAAAGTGGTGAGACTTTCATGTTAATCAAAGAGTCTCAGCTCAATACCCCGATATTATATGCGGCTCATAATGTCGATGGCTTAGCCGATATCTGGGAATTCAGAGGCTTGAAGCGTGACGAGAAGTTAATAGAATTCAAACGTTATTTTGATCGTATCGATATTATCGCAAAATCGTCTCGATTTATTTATGATGAAAATAGCCCATTGAGTCGCTCTAAGGATGCCAACCTCAGTGAACCCGTGCTCGCGAGTCTAAAAATTGAAAGCGAACAAGATGGCAAAGTGCTCGTGAATGTCGATCCGCTTTTTTTAAGCGAGTCTTTACATAGAGTGTCTCAATGGCCTGATGGTAACAACCAAGGAAATAAAAAGCAGTTTAAACTGGGTAAGTTAGATGAAACTAAATCACGTATAATCAAAAATCGTACCTACGAAAATAATGTCGATGTGATCGTCGAGTACGTGTTTAACAATGACAACCCTAGGGGCGTTGGTTCAATAGCATTGACCGATCCTAGAGTGGCATCACTTAGAATTCAGCACTCTTTTTTTGAGCTGCCCCAGAACAATTTTAAGCCCCGTCGTGACGATGCAAGAGTCGGATACTTTCCTCACCAATTAGATAATAAAACCTCCGCCGATTGGGCTCCTTATGAGGATGTTATTGTACGCTGGAACTTGCAAAAACAGGACCCATCAGCCCCGCTATCCGAACCCGTTAAGCCTATAACTTGGTGGATTGAAAATACCACCCCTTATGAGTGGCGTGACACGATTAAGGAGGCGGTATTAACCTGGAATAAAGCGTTTGAAGAGCTAGGCTTTAAGAATGCCATACAGGTCAAGGTTCAACCCGATGATGCCAACTGGGATGCAGGAGACATTAACTATAACGTATTACGATGGGTGTCATCCCCCAAGCCATTAAGTAACGGTTATGGTGACGCTGTATCTAACCCCTTTACAGGGGAGATCTTGGGCGCTGATCTGATACTGGAATATCGCTTCATGAAAAATACCTGGGCACTTGACCAGATGTATAGTCAAGGCGACAACAACTTAGCGAGTGACACAAGCCAGTCGTATCAAGGTGGACGAGCTGCACATTTAAATTGCAGTTTAGGTCATCAACTGCAACAGAGTCAGTTATTGGCAGAAACTATAGCCGCAGGAGAGATGACTCAAAAATCCATCTTAGATGAAGGGCTACGAATGCTGGTGATGCATGAGGTAGGTCATACTCTTGGGTTAAGCCATAACATGAAGGCTTCAACCCTATGGGATGAAAACGAGGTACACAATAAGGCCATAACCCAAGGAGTACTTACAGGCTCTGTGATGGAGTATGCACCAGTAAACCTAGCACCTATCGGCGCCCAGCAGGGAGATTATTTTCAGACTCAACTTGGCCCCTATGATTATTGGGCAATAGAGTATGGTTACTCAACAGCATTAAACGATAGCGATGCCGAACAAAAGAGGCTCGATGCAATATTACGCCGTTCGGGAGAGCATGGGCTAGCCTTCGGCAATGATGCTGATGATATGCGCCGCGCAGGTATACACATAGATCCACTGATGATGACTGGAGATATGTCATCTAATCCCGTGGCGTATGCTGTTGATAGAATGATTCTGATTGACCAGACTCTGGGGGGGATTAAAAGAAGAACCTTAGTAAAAGGTGAGTCCTATCAACAATTACTCACCTCAGTGAATGTTCTCTATGGTGAATATAAAAAACAAGCCGTGGTGATCTCCCGCCAAATAGGTGGTGTTAACATCGAGCGAAGCTTTGTCGGTGACCATGACGAAAACAATGCAGCAGCGGCTCCATATTCGCCAGTTTCAGCCGAAAAACAACAACAAGCCATGAAGGCCTTGGCAAAATATGTATTTTCTGAGGATGCATTAGTGTCTTTAGAGCCCCTTTATAGCCATATGCAACATCAACGTAGGGGCTGGGAACATTCAGGGAAAAATGAAGATCCCAAAGCACATAAGATGGTACTCAACATGCAAACATCAGTGCTTAATCATTTGCTGCATATCAATGTACTAGAGCGTATATCAGATACCGCGTTATACGGTAATGAATACAAGCTCACCACGTATATGAATGAGTTAACTTCAGCTATTTTTGTTGATACTAAGGCAATCAAGTCAACCAGTCAGAACCTGCAGATAGAATATGTACAACAGCTAATCAAAATAGCTGGGATTGGAGCTGACTCAAAATACAATCACTTGGCCAAGTCTGCAGTCGTATACCAGCTGCGCTTTATCGCAGAGCGTAGCAGCCCTTGGGGAGCCGATGAAGCAACAAAGGCCCATAAGAATTATGTTGACCTATTGATTAGTAAAGCCTTTAAAGCCTGAGAGCTGGACGGTTTAAACATTATTTAGCGATGTCAGCACAGCTTAATTACCAGGAGTCGGCGTGGAAACGTGCTGTTCTGGCTTCAGCCAAACTGCAATCGGTAATATGTATTAATTCGGACAAGGTGATGTTGGGGCTCTCATTGATCAGACGGGCAAGCTTGGCCTCTAAAGGCTCTAGCTTGTCAGTATGCTCAAGCAAAGCTGTTTCAATCTTTAGAATAAGGTAGCGAAACCCGCCACGTTCTCTTTGCAATGGTGCTGTTTTTAAGTGAAGGGTGAAAGATTGAATCTTGATAGCTTCACCAGAAAGCCGCCAATGCCTGGAGCGACGAACTCGCTTAAGCTCGCAATGATATTGCAATGCAATGACCTTGGCTTGTTTAACCTCTTCCCTGCCGATCCGATGGATCAGTGAGGGAAGTGAGATGGTGATAACGTCTTTCATCGCTATATTTCATTCATGGCAAATTTGCGAAAGTAACGAATCAAAGTCTCACTCAGTAACAACCCAAGGTTCATTCGTTTACAAGTCATCTAGCCCCCCCAGTAGCCGTGTTGAACTCACTATTATGGAGGGCTATTCGATGATTAACTATTCAGGGTTCTGATAGCTAATATGTTGGTGGAAGCGCACTATGAGTTCTTCGCGTGATTTGTCTAACGCTAATTCAGACGTAAAACTCTTTAATGCCTCTTCAACTCGATTCAAATAACGGCCAAGGCCACCATCTTTAGAATCTTTTTCTCCTGCTGCGATAGTAAAGTTCACCGTTTCGACTAAGCGGTTGCCGTCCCAATGGCGAATAAATTGTTGCTCTTCTATATTGGGGTTAAAGCCGAGCATTTGCACTTCGTCAGTCCCCTCAACTTGATCATATTTACTGTTACGAACAAGAGGAGTTAGCCCATTCGCAACCATAGCAATCCGCTTAAGTTGTTTGGCTGAAGTAGCCTGGATAAATGCATCCTCTAACTTCTGATATAGAGGGGTGAAGTCATTGGTGTTTTCTGGTAATAACGCTTGTTTAAGCTTACGACTTAAGGGCAGTTTTACCGTGACATAGCACAACGAACCGTGTCCTTCTGGAAGCGGACACAGTCTTGCTTTATATCTGTCACTGATTGAACGCAGCTTAAATCCATAACTCTCTTTATTGCCTTTGGCTTTAGCGAACAGATCATATGAGAGATGTTGATGATCACGGATTTTTATTGTGAGATCTTTTTCTGGCAATTGCGGCAGCAATTTCGAGAGAAAAGACTGCACTTTTATATGAAAATTAGCAGAGTTACTGCGAATGTCTTCACCAGTCGCTAAGAGCACAATCCTTATTTTTCGAGCTCGGTAATCCTCTTTACTATGAAGACTTTGCGCTTCATGGTACTCAGGGTTATAGAAAAATATAATCTGTTCTGCAGTTGGGAAACAATACGCTTCAGTGTGAAAACGCACTACGGGTAGCTTATCGTTAGTGATCACATGAATGTTATATAACTCTTCTTGCTCTGCAAGATTGAAAATAGTGCAGCTAAGCGTCTGATAACATGTTTTATAATCGGAGTAATGGGCCAACAAAGCATCCGTTACTTTGATTTCTGCTGTGATGAATTGATTGCTTCGAACGTCCTTGGGAATGTACACTTTTTGCTGATGGCTAAGGGCCATAAATACTCCTGAGATAAGTTAACCATATGTAGTTTGGTGTCAATGGCAGCAATAAACCCTTACGGTATGCTGTTGCGAGAGCCCTGCGATAAAACAAGCCTCTATCTGTTAGTTATATGCCAATCTACATTAGTATTTGATCAATTTTCCTGTGCAATGTAGTGCACACTAACTTACCTAGCTTGGCATAACAATAATACACTTCGAATATGATTTAATTATTAAAATCAATCTACACTTCCTCATCGAGCAGGGCTCATATAATTGAGTCCCGCACTGTGACTTTCAGCAAGGAGGGCGTATCTTCAAAATGGATAACAATGAGTGTCACCGTTACTTTTAACTCGTCCTGCCCTGTATCGGGAAAGTCGCTAAAAGCTCCATCGCTTGCAAATTACAATATTCAAGCGATTGATTTAACTCATCTAAACTAATACCCAGATCATCCAGAATAACCTGATTAATTAACTCTTCCTTGGTATATATCCCAGGTTCGGCATTAATCACGGCTAACCGAGAAGCAATATAAAGCAATTGACTATTGGCAGACAGAGAGGTTGGCTCTGTATGATTGAACTCTGCGATGGGCTGTATGATGGTGTCCGGTAAGTTCCATAGCTTTAACAACTCGTTGGTGCAATCTGCAAAGGTAAAACCAAACATCTCGTTCTGGCGAAGCCAAGGTGTTTCATCGCTATCATAGTCCTCACAATAACTGACTTTACCAGGCTCGCTGTGGACAATGGCTAACATCCCCAAGTTATGAAATAGCCCAGACAAAAAGATATTTTCAGTATTGGGAATTTGCTTACTTTTTGAAAAATACTGGCATATCAAAGCGCAATCTACGCTTATTTCCCAAAATTTATCCATATCTGCGACTTTAGGATCTATGCTAGAAAATGCCGCGGTAACACCATAAGCATTAACCAGATTCTTTACCTGCTTTATACCAAGTAAGACTAACGCTTTAGCAAGGCTGTCTATCTTTCTTGGCATACTGAACATAGCACTATTAGCGATTTTTAAAATCGATGCGGCAATAGCAGGCTCATAGGCAATGGCATCGGCCAACTCCTCCATGCTGCAACTATCACTGGATAACATTCGGTTCAATGTCATATAAACATCAGATAGCACGCATAATTCTTGCGCTTGCTTGGCGTAATCAAGCGGTGACTTTGACATTAGATTCAACCAGTTCGAATAGGGTAATACTAATGATAGTTAACGAGTTGATTTGTTCAATACTAATAACAAGGGAGACAAGGTTAATTCTTCATAAATGCTCATTAATCACTCCCTTTTGATGATCCAATAACCATGCTCCACAATTAATCCTAGCTCAGCCTCTCCAACTTAATTTCATCTCCCCCTCACCAAGCGCTTACACACGCTTACTCAGGGCTTGCATCTGCTTACACCCCGTAGCAGACGCGGCTGCTATGATTTCTGCGCTTAGGGATGAGCATCAAAACCGTCACACTCCTCTCTATCGTAAGGCTTTAAATCATGTCATCTTTACTTAATTATTTCTCAAAATACCCATTGAGCACCAATCAACTCATCATGTTGGTCGCACTCTACTTTACTCTGGTATTTAACTTTCCTTTTCTGCAAGAGGTGACAAGCACTGTACTGGCCTTAGAGAACTATAATCTGCTATTTCTCGCCACCGTCCCGGTTCTGGCATTTAACTTATGTACGCTGCTGTTCTGCTTCTTTTCAGCACGGCCTATTCTTAAGCCCAGCCTAATCTGTTTAACGCTCATCTCCTCATTAGTCTTCTATGCCAAGGTGAGCTATGGCGTCATATTCGATTACGGTATGATCCAAAACTCGGCTGAAACCCATACGGCCGAGGCATTGTCTTACCTAAACTGGCATGTTACAGCCTTCTTTGTGTTTACCGGCGTATTACCGGCGGCCTTTATTCTGTTGGTAAAAATTAAGCATTACCCGAGACTAATGTCTTTGTTATCGAGAATAAAATTGATCGCTATCTCAATAGCGTCAATCATCATCATCGCCGCTATTTTTTACCCAAACTACGCCTCTGTCGGGCGTAACCACAGGCAACTACAAAAATCATCTATCCCCTTTCAATACCTGGTAGATAGTATTAAATACACAAGAGATCAATACTTTACCGAGCCAAGAAGTTTTAATACTCTGGACAGCGCCCCCAGATTGATTACCTCTGATGGTGCGCAGAAAAAAGTGATTGTCATGGTGATAGGTGAAACGGCCAGGGCGCAAAACTTCGCCTATAACGGCTATGACAAGCCAACGAATAAAGCCACGGAGAAATACGGGCTCATCTCATTTGAGAAGATGTTTTCATGCGGCACTGCAACCGCTGTATCCGTACCTTGTATGTTCTCTTCCTTGACCAGAAGTAACTTCGATAAAATTGACGCTGAAAATGAACAAAATTTACTGGATCTAGTATCACTTGCCGGAGTCGATGTGCTTTGGGTAGATAACAACGGCTGCAAAGGTGTCTGTAAGCGCGTGCCCACCATTAATATCGATGTAAAATCTAATAACCCTCTTTGTGATGGTGATTACTGTTTCGATGAGGTACTGATAGAGCCACTTCAAAATAAACTTGCAGCGCTAAGCGCACCCACCACCCTAATAGTGCTCCATATGATAGGTTCTCATGGACCCACCTATTTCAGACGTTATCCCAGTGAAACTCGCCCTTTCAAGGACGACTGCCAAAGAAGTGATATACAAAACTGCTCTCCAGAGACTCTGCTCAATACCTACGACAACACGATTGCCTATACCGATCTGGTACTTTCTAAGATCATTGAGAGCTTAAATACCCTACCAGAGGATGTACAACCTTCTATGTTATACGTCTCAGATCATGGTGAGTCACTCGGTGAATCCGGCGCCTACCTACACGGTTTCCCCTATGCATTCGCCCCAGATGAGCAGAAACATATCCCCTTGTTAGCCTGGTTTCCCGAGCAACGAAGTCCGTATATAGATACCACTTGCCTTCAACGTCACGCTAAGAGGGATACTTTCAGCCATGATAATATTTTCCATAGCATGTTGGGGATTTTGAATGTTGACTCGACGCAATATGATAGGGAGCTGGATTTGTTTGCAAGCTGTATGTCTCCTCAAACTCGAGACGGTACTAGGCTTACTAGCAATAACATGAGTGGTGTCGTTAATTACAGCACCAAGTAGATTCAAACATAAGAGGGTATTTAGCAATGGCTGGTAACGTTAACGCTTTTTGACGGGCAGAATATCTGAATACCTTGGAATACTTTGAAATAACTGAAAATACAGGGTTATATGAAAAAGACCTTGTCTCTTAAAACATTCGGAATCGAATGTTTTAAGTGTAGACAAGGCTCAAAACCTCAAGCCACTCTTATCAGCGGTCGATGAGTTACTTATAAAAAACTTCAACAGTGCCTTTTACTGTCATCACCAAAGGTTGGCCGCGGCGATCCAATGCTTTGTGCGATGGCGCTTTTACCCAACCTTCACTGATGCAGTACTCTTCAACATCAAAACGCTCTTTGCCGTTGATTTTTATGCCAATCTCATGCTCGAAAATAGCTTCCACATAATGCTGGCTACGTGGATTTACAGAAAGGCGATCTGGTAAGGCTGGTTGTGATGTAGTGTCGGTCATGGTCGTGGCCCCTATTATAAAAAAGTTGAAAAATAGCAGTAAAAAATCGTGCGCCATTGTAGGCAATACAGGCCTTATGCTCAATAGCGGCAGTGATAAATGTTATCCACGCTCTCTACACATTTACCAGATATTTTATAACCACACCCTAATACAAATACACTCATTGTGACTAGTCGTGTTATTACCGCATTGCCTTCATGGCGATGGACCGACCATATATGGCCCTATCTCAATAATAACATTAGAAGTACACCATAAAATTAATCACCATAGCGTTAACGATATCGATAAAGAAACCGCATACCAATGGCACCACTATAAATGCCTGACGTGCAGCACCATATTGTTGTGTTACCGCCTGCATGTTTACAATTGCAGTTGCTGTAGACCCTAGTGTGACACCACCAAAACCAGCACAGATAACTGCAGCACCATAGTCTTTTCCCATCATTCGAAACACAACAAAAGTAGTAAACAATGCCGACATTAAGATCTGCAAACCTACAATGGTACAAATATAAACAAAGCTGCCTTCGAGTTTCCAAATCTGCAAGCCCATCAATGCCATGGTTAAAAACATCCCTAAACAGAGATCAGAAATGAGTGTTAACCCTTGTTCAGCCTCTTCTGCATAGTTATGTAATGTGGGCTTATTCAAGTAACCTAATGCCCAGCGACCAAAGTTACCCACTAAAATACCTGCCAGTAGACAAGCCACAAATAGCGGTAATTTAACACCCGCCGCTTGTAAGGTTTCATTAATACTATAGCCAATCATCATAGAGACGTTTAACCACAACCACGCACGTAAAACACCAAAGTAAGTCACCCTTATCCCAGCGGCTTCCTCGTGACGAGCGCCAATGGTGAGATCATCACTAGCGCTGGTTTCAAGCTTATGGCGCTTAATCAAATAGGCGGAAATTGGACCACCAATACAGCAAGCGCCAATAAGCCCTAAGGTATTAGACGCGACTCCTAGCTCTGTCGCATTGGCAATACCAAGCTCGTTCACAAAGGTGGGCGCCCAAGCCATGGTCGTACCAACCCCTCCCGTTAACGCAACCGAACCAGACATCAAGCCAGCCTTTGGATCGAGTCCAAATAAGCTGGCGATAGTCACTCCTAGAATATTTTGCATTACAATATAGCTGGAAGCTAGTAAGAGCAGTAATAACAGAGGTTTGCCGCCTTTTAATAAGGTTTTTATATCCGCCCGCAAGCCAATACCCGTGAAAAAATAGATCAACAGCCAGTCCATGACTTCCAATTTAAAAGTCAGTTGGTAGCCAAAAAAGTAATACAGAACTCCCACTAATACCGCACAAGCAAAACCCCCTACCACAGGCTCTGGAATACTGTATTTACGCAATAGCTCGTATTTAGTCGTAAGATATTTTCCGTAAAACAGCACCATAATCGCTACAGTAAAAGCAACAAATGGGGGGACATCAACTATTTCAATCTGCATTTATGTTTCCTTTTTCGTGCTTTTTTTAGTTACATATCGTGTGCGAATAGCCATAGATTTGACGAAACTTTATCTATGCGAGTGATTAACGCCATTTAAGCGCTAATAGCTCAGGGGAGATCTATATGGGGAAGTGTAAATGTTTAATCTGTCGAGATAATCAGCCAAAACTACATAACATTGTCATGAATATCATTACAAGCAAGGTAACCACTGTAAGGTCATTGAATTTGGGTTCTTATGAGCTGATTTATCGCCACGCAAGGGTGAACATGCCTAGATCTGTTTCACGCTCACAGGAGGGCTATGCTGTGATGCAGATGTCGCCCAAAATAGTGCTATTTGTACTTACAAACTTCCTAACCTACACTCAATGTCATCTATGTAGAATCTATTAATAAAGCGTGCTTAAAGGAATGGTGAAACAGGAGAAAATATGAATATGAAACGCTGGATATCACTCATTGTGCTCCTTGTTTCCTCATTTTTTATTGTGTATTTTACAGATGATAGTTCAGTACTCGGAACTCCGAATATCATTTCAATTTTACCTCCTCTTATCGCCATTTCAGCAGCATTTATTCTTCGGCAAGTCATTATTGCTTTATTTCTAGGTATTTGGTTTGGTGCATGGGTAATCGCAGGTAAAGGTCTTAATGGCCTATTTAAAGGCTTGCTTGATGTACCACAAAAATATGCACTAAATGTGATTAATGATACTGACCATATTTCAATTATTCTAATTACTTTATTTATCGGTGGTATGGTGGGAGTCATCTCTACCAACGGTGGTTTATTAGGCTTAGTTGAACAAATTAAACGCTGGGCAAACAGTCGAAAAAGCGTCCAGCTGAGTACTGTTTTTATGGGCTTTGTTATTTTCTTTGATGACTATGCAAATACGCTGATTATTGGCAACACCATGCGTTCTCTAACCGATAAAGTAAATATATCTCGCGAGAAGTTAGCTTACTTAGTGGATGCTACCGCAGCGCCTCTGGCATCTATAGCCTTGATCTCCCTCTGGATAGGATATGAGGTGGGATTGATTGGAACAGCTATCGAAAGCATTGATGGCTTAAGCGAACCCTATGTTATTTTTCTCAACTCCATTGCCTATAGTTTTTATCCTGTATTGACACTTATCTTTGTTATTTTTATAGCGTATACAGGTAAAGATTTCGGTCCAATGTTAACAGCAGAAAAAAGGGCGTTCTCGGGTAAATTGTCTGCAAATGCGTCAGGGACATTGGTAGAAAAATCTAATGTTCAACAGTCTAGTTGTTTAAATGCATTACTCCCCATAATCACCTTAATTGCCACTGTTATCTTTGGTATTTTATTAACGGGTCAAGGTAATACCATTACAGAAATACTGGGCAGTGCTGACTCACTGGTTGCATTGTTATTTGGTGGTTTTTTAGGTTCTATTGTAGCTATTATTATGACTGTTGCTCAAAATATTCAGTCTTTGGAAAATACTATCAACTCATGGACAAATGGATTAAGTCGCGTGACTTCTGCGCTTGTGATACTTGTTTTGAGTTGGGCGCTCGCTGAAATTACCAAAGAGTTGAACACGGCAAATTATCTAGCAACTATAATAGGAGATGGAATTTATCCTGCTTTATTTCCAGCTGTTATTTTTCTGTTGGCTGGGGTCATATCTTTGGGAACTGGAACGAGTTGGGGCACGATGGGAATATTAATGCCCTTGGTTGTTCCTGTGAGTTGGAGCTTAGTTTCAACCAGCAATGGTTTTGTTAACCCTTCGGACATGCACATTATCTATTCTTCCATTTCTTGTGTACTCGCAGGCGCAGTTTGGGGTGACCATTGCTCACCAATTTCAGACACTACGATTTTGTCGTCCATGGCTTCTCAATGTAATCATATAGAACACGTTAGAACACAAATGCCATACGCGCTTGTTGTTGGAGTCATTGCACTATTAGGCACTATCGCTACAGGGTTTGGGCTTTCATGGTGGAGCGTATTTATCACAGCGACTGTATTGTTGTGGTTTGGCTTAAATCAATTTGGTCAGTCTTGCCAAAAATCACCAGCTTCTGAAGCTCCAGCATTATCGGTTGATATCAGACAGCCTTGAAGGAAACAGGTGAGAAAAATGCCAGTCGACTTACATCGACTGGCGTTGGATTTGAGAGGTAATAGTGGAGAGGCTATTTATTTCAAATCAACAGGCCATTCTTTTTCAACGCGCTGCTCGATAAACAACTCTTTCGAGGTTTTCATCGCTTCAAAATTAAGACCAGCTAAAGGTTGAACCTTAGCCTTGGTATCGTATTTACTGCCATCATAAACATAGCTAGGCGCATACTTAGTTAATAATGCATCAGCTTCTGCAATCGCTTCATCTAAAATCGCATTCGATTTTTCTAGCAAACGAACAGCTTCTTCAGGGTTGTGAGCATGAATACCGTGAGAGGCTGTTGCACTATCCCAGAACCACTGTGCATGTCTGATTTTAGATAATAAGCTATCCATTTCTGCCGCTAGCTGTGTACCAGCTTTTAATGCCGCTTCGTAGCTACCTTTTGCTTCACCAATACTCTTACCAGCTTCTAGACCCTTAATTCCATTCGCAGACCAAATCGCCTGGGCTTTAAAGTGTGCTTCAGTTAAACGAGGATCTGTACCATTGGCAGCAAAACGCAGCGTTTTTATTTCGGCTTTACGCTCATCAAATATCTCTTTAAAGTCTGCACCATCATGACAACTTAAACAGCTTTCCGGTAGTTTTTCTGCTTCGAACGTCACTTTATGATTTGAATACTCAACCCCTTTATCATTGGTGGTCTTAGGCATATGACAAGTGGTACATCCAAACTCTAAGTGGTTATCCATCGCATGTTCAGTTCGATCTGACATATTTTCGAACTCAGGATGTTGAGCCTTTAGTGATGGTGCACCTGAAATGGCATTGGTCCAGTCTTTGAAGTTACGCTGATCGTAGTACGCAAGCTGTGCTTCAGCCGCAAAACCTTCATAAAGGCCATCTGTACCTGTGTAGTTCACCACGTCTTTATAATCGGTTTTCACACCTGGCACCCAATGATCCCAAGGGTAGCGTACTTTCTTACTGTCAGAACCGTCAAAATAGTATTCAACATGACATTGAGCACAAGTTTGGCTGGCTTGCATCGTATGTGTTTGATCGGCAAAGTCTTTGCCTATTGTTTTCATTGCGCGGTCGGCATATGGACGGCTAACCCTAATGTCTTCAGTGCCTAACTCATGACAATCGGCACAACCGATCGCATTAGATATTTCGTGGCCCCAAGTTGACCAAGTATTTTTAGAGAAGTTAGCTTCACCGACTTTGTCATACATGCGAACAATATCAGGTGATTTACAAGACCAGCAGTTAGCAGCCATTGCTTCACCGACGACTTCACCATCATGACCCACTAGCGGATGACCAACACGCAGAGTTTTTGTTATGTCAGTTAACGCAAATTGATGACCACGAGCACGATTGTAATCTTTTGCAAAACCGTAACCAGCCCAGGCGCTGACAAGGTTTGGGTTAGACGCTAATAAGTCTTCCAACTTACCTGATTCAGGGGTGGTCTGTTCTGTTTCAGCCCAAGTAGTGTATTGCTCAGGGAACTGTTTTTTCCAATTCTCGCTTTTATATAAATCGACTTCGTTTGCTACGCTATAACCAGTAAACATAGTTGACAGCATGACAGCGATTGCCAGCTTTTTAACTTTCATATTCATTCCTCATCGGCATTCATTATTTTTATTAATCACTAACCAATCAGCGAATAATTCAATACTTTAATTAATCGCTGATTAAATTCAAAACAATTAATATCACATCAAAAAATACTGGACAGATATTTAAAGTGTTAATGTGACAGAATGCAAAACAAGTATAATAACCTTGTCACATATCAAAAATTGAACACCAAAATAATACTCACTTATGAGTATGCAAAATGAATTGATCACACGTAAATAATGACGAAATATCGTGACTTTTATAATAAACCTTATTTAAATGAAAATAACCAGCTTAAGCAATGATAACAAAGCGATTAAAAACAACTAGTTAGGATATCTATAATTTTAAAAATAAAAACATAAATAAAATCCCCTCTATAAATAATCAATGCTTTTTCACTTCACAGAACAACAACGAAACCAAGACCAGATCCAAATTAACATCCTATGAAACCTTCATTTAGCATCAATAAAAAACCATCAAACACACAAACCTTAATTAAACATTAAACCACAACCGATCGAAAAATCAATTACCACATAGAAATAACATGATGAAATATTAACTATCCAAAACGTATTCGAGCACTAACCAAAGCTAGAAGTTAAATAGCATCTTAATTAGCTTGCGCGGATGTAGCCATTACTAAATTAGACTGGATTGTATAATACAAAAGTAAACAAACTTACATTCACTATTAAATAAGATTAACCGTTGGGTTTGAAACCAACACAAAACAGCTCTTTTTAGAATCGACTAATGTTAGAAAGTTAGACTTTCTAACAAACCCAATAAATGAGGAATAATCAGGAGGGTCAGAATAAAATAAATTCGCACAGCTACAAGGCATAGCTTAAACACTAGATAGATCCCCAGCAGTTCATCCAAATAGCAAAGTAATCAACACATGCTGCCTACTGCTAACAAGCCACCAGTTCACAAGCCATCCATTCTTATCTCTAAAGCGAGTTGGCTAGAGGTTGATTTATCACTGTTCTCCATAGAGAATAGCAGCCAGTTAGACTAGTTTATTCAGCAGTATAGAATTGGAGTTCTTATAAGATGATGACAAAATGGCCGACACGTTTTCTACAGATGGCAGAGCTCGTTGCATCTTGGAGTAAAGACCCCTCCACTCAAGTTGGTGCGGTGATCACCGAAGATAATCGTATTGTCTCTCTAGGTTTCAACGGCTACCCCCATGGGATCTCCGATAGTGCCGAAACCGATAACCGGGAGATGAAGCTCCTAAAAACCCTCCATGCAGAAGAGAATGCCATTCTCTATGCTAAGCGTGATCTCAGCGGCTGCGAGATCTGGGTTACCCACTTCCCCTGCCCTAACTGCGCTGCAAAGATAATCCAAACGGGTTTGAGTACAGTACATAGCCCACAACCGAGCGAAGATTTCCAGTCACGCTGGGGAGAGAAGATTAAAATAAGCCAAGATATGCTCGACCAAGCCGGCGTTACAGTCGATTGGATGCAGGTAGAGCCGTCAGAGACTGTTTGATATGTTATAAGCTGAAGCAGCGCAGCTTATATCATTGGCCACATCGTCCATCGCTTTAGCAAAGCTTGATATGCCAGATGACGGGATGAACAGATGACGCTTATTATGTTGCTTACAAAAACGTTTCAATCTGTAGTAGGCGTCGTGACTGATGCAGTCGGAGGCACAAATAACCGCATCGGCAGACCATAACATGGCATCCAAACGCTTGCTACGGTCTTCGACGCCGCCATCGTGATGGCTAAATTCGCCATTACAGCGAGACACCAGCTCCCTGTATTGCTCAGTCATTCTCTGCTGGCCACCAACACATAAAATCTTCAGCCCCTTAAGGTCTGGACAGTCAATGCAGGAAGCCGCGCTGCAGCCATTACAGGGAGGAAGACTCTGCTTTACGAACCCTTCTAGGGCTCGAGTTTCCTGCTGCTGTTGCTGCAATTTCTGAGTTAAACCCAAAATATTGTCTTCACTGTTTTGCAGTTTTTGCTGCCACTGCAGTTTCTGTTTATCCAAAATCTCGAGCGAGATATTCTTACTCGCCAGTTCGTTGTGTAGCTGCTGCAGTTGCGACGCTGCAGCATTATTATCCCCTTCCCGCTCTAGCCGCTTGCAGTGCTCTTTGAGGTGCTGATTTTCCGCCTTGATTTCAGCCAGCAGCTGTTGCTGTTCACTTAGCTGCCGCTCTTTACTAGAGATAGTCTGATGGGCTTTTTGCTGACTTTTATCTAAGGCTCTCTTCAGTTCTAACAGCTCCTTTTCAACAGTGTGTAGCCGTTTCAGATCAGCACGCTGGCCAGCCCCAATCTGGTGGGACAACATATGAATGGTTTCATAGGCCATCTCCTGAATAGTCAGATCACACAAGGGGTGTGTTAGCAGTGCCCATAAGGCTTCGGCGCTGGCTCCTCGATCAATATGTTGCTGCCAGGCATGGTTGAGCTCATCGCGACATTTAATCTGACCAAAACGCTTGATGGCGGCTGCAAATTTTTTATCCAGATGCTTTTGTACCGTCAAAGACAGGTGATGTTTATCGTCACAGTTAGAAACGATCCAAGTGTGTAGCCAGTAATCACTTTTTCGAGCCTGTTCTTTGTCGGCAATCTTCTCTGCTAGCTTACGGATCTCAGATGTCGTCAAACAGGTACCTATGACCGGACATAGCAGTTTAGTGCTTAACTCCCACAGCTTGCGTTTACCTTTAAAGCGATTAAATACCTGTGTTCCAGTGGCTGGGGTATCGCACATGCAGTCCTCCTTAATCCTGTCGCAGTTAAACTTGCCTTAAGCAATGATTGAGTCGTCAGTAGCATCAGTGTAATGATACACTGCAAATGATAATAGTTATCATTTGCGTGTTTGGGAAGTGTTACTTGAAAATATTTCCGCGAAACAACCAATCTGTTAAATATTAATCAGGCCGTTTATGACCTGATTTACAACCATATGGGACAGATCTTTTTATTAATTAAGAAAAGTGTGAGATTAATCTGAGATTTCGATGATACATTCATTAGAATATCCTCATTGAAATAAATCTAATGGAGCAACATGGATATGGCGAACAAAATGATAGAAGTAAATACTCGAATGGGAGAGGGCTGGAAAATCAGTGCTCAGATCCGAGAGCATCTACTAGTAATTGATCAACCTACCGCAGGAAATGAAGGAGCTAATCCACTGGAAACCTTTATATTCTCATTGGCAGGATGTATCTCAACCATAGCTAAAATGGTTGCAAGAGAGCAAAAAATTGATCTTCAACAGTTCGATATTTCGATGAAAGCACAGCTAAATACAGCAGGATTACAAGGCAAGCCTTCAGATGACCCCGTTGGTTTTAAAGTGATAGATATCATCGCCGTTATGGATGCAACGGTTGATGATATTCAACTTAACCAAGAGCAAAAAAGTGCTTTTTTAGACACGGTTTGTCACCGCTGCCCGGTTCACGATAATTTACTTAAACCAACATTGGTAACCCACAGCGTTGTATAGCCCTTTTGGCAAATGATACAAAGTGAAACATACAAATCATTGAAGTAAAAAAGGAATAACTTTAGGGTTTAACTTCGATTTTAAAAGGAATTTTAATCATGAAGAAAAGCCTTTTTTTCCTCACAGCCTTATCCTTGATATCCACTTCTGTTTTAGCTAATAAAAATAGTGTTCACAACTGCTACAGTACTGAGCAAACTTATATAAGCAATGAGCAGAGTATTTATGATTCAGTAGATAGTAGTGAGCTACCCAATGAACTTGATAGTCATTTTCCAGTAGAAGTTATATACAAGTCAAAGGTATGTATCACTTCCTCAATCGAGATTTTGGCAGAAGGCGATCTACCCGATATACCTGCCACACCTCAAGAGGGTGATACACGAACGGTGACACAAACTAGAGGTCATATTCGATCCACTTATAGCCAAAATTATAACGGTGGACGATGGGAAACAAAGTCATTAGTAAGAGATATTGTTGATATTCCAATAGAAGCAGTTTAATCGAGACTCAGTAATCAAGAGTCCCATCAAGCGCATATATGGGGCTAATGATTTATTGGGATTTATCGATTTATTGGTGCCATCCATAATCAATTTCATAATGTTACCAGCCACCGATAATGAACAAACATCAACTGGCTACTAGATTCAAGCCTCACCTATCGACTCTAAATGACAAGTACGAATAAATTGAGGTGAAATTTAAAGAATATTTTTATTATTTCTTGAATCACAAGCAGATGAAAGCGCCCGTTTAAAGGTTAAGCGGTGAGGAGGAAGCAGCTTGATCTAACTGCTACTTAAGTGCCAACAACATATGTGACATCGTTTATTGCTCTTCAATCTAGCTTCCTACATACAAAGCCTTACATTCGCTTACCCTAAACACATTTTAAATACCAGATAATCGCTTACCAATAAACTGCTCACTACACCACTAAAACAGTATTTGTGAGGCAGTGAAAATATATCTTTTGATTTTAAATAGAGGAAGCGAGCAATGATAAAGGTTAATTTGTCTTTTGTTGCATCAACAATAATTGCTACTAGCATGCTAAGTGCGTGTGGAGGTTCAAGTTCGAAACCAGATACGACAAAAACAGACGGAAGCGTTACCCCCGCGAGCTCGTATAAATCAATTGAATGTAAAGAGATGTTATCTGCAGGTCAGTTAACTCAGCTTACACCTGGCTCAAGCTGCGGCTATCTTAGTGTGCCGGAAAAGCATGCTTTATACGGTCAATCGGCATCGGAAAAAAAGATAGAGATAGCAGTGATAAAACTGGCCTCGCTCTCATCTGATAAAAAAGCCGATCCCATAGTGTATTTACAAGGCGGCCCAGGTGGAAGCGCTAATGAGAGTATGGGTGAAATAATCAAAAGCAAGACCTTCATCAAAGACCGAGATGTTTATTTAGTCGACCAGCGGGGCACTGGCTATTCAAAACCAGCACTGTTCTGTACTGAATATAATGGCGAAGCAGGTACGCCTGAGCAGCTTCAAGCCTGTAAAGCAAGACTGGAAAAGTCAGGGATTGATTTAGATGCTTATCACAGCGTACATAATGCCTTGGACTTTATTCAACTCAGACAAGCCCTACAAATACCCGAGTGGAACCTATATGGCATCTCTTATGGAACCCGTCTTGCCACAACCATAATGCGAGAAAATAGCGAAGGTATTCGTAGTGTTATTTTAGATGGTATGTTCCCGATAGAAGTGAATGGTATATCTGATACACCATGGGCAAACTATGAAACCTTGAATCAAATTGTCAGAAACTGCATTAACACTGAAAGCTGTCCTGATGATGAGTTTAAAACGGTTATTCAAGATATTATAGCCCGTATGCATAATGAGGGCATGGTGGCAGAGAGCCGAGAATTCATCCAAATCTTACTTGAACTCGCCACAGAGCCCGTGATTATTAACTACTTAATGGCAGTTGATGAAGACATCAATAAGTATGCGTCAGCCTTTGAGGTGTTACAGGCTGAGCAAGACGACAGTGATGAACAAACAGGTAATTCAGGATCTGGCGATGATGAAACTCTCGATGCAGAAGATATCTTTTATAGCGCCATGGGGTTATCCACGATTTGTGCTGAGGAGTATCCATTTCTTGGTACCACTGCCTTATCGGGTGCAAACAGTCAGGGATGGTCAGCGAGCACACAGCTAGCGGTAGATGGCATGTTCCATATGGGCTTTGATAAAGCGTCTTGCCAAGTATGGAGTGTTGCACCGGCGAATAACATTGAAACCCAAGCGGTAACCAGCAATCTTCCAGTGTTAATACTCAATGGGCAAAATGATAGCCAAACGCCAGCAGCATGGGGAGCGCTAGTGGCTAATAATTTACCCAATGCACAAAACATCACCAACCCCCAAGGTGGTCACGGCCAATTGCTTGCAGGTTTTAGTTGCTTTGATGCTCTAGCCGATGAGTTTTTTACTAGCCCCAATAAAATGCTGGATACCTCCTGTGTCTCGGCTATTGCTCAAATAAGCTATGACAATGAAGGTCATAACGAAGAGGCCGCCAACTTTACCTTTAAAGATAATGATACCAGTTCAACAAGCGTTTATATGAATGGTGTTATCGGATCAGATACCTTAGCGGTAATGCAGACCTTGTTTAGCAAGTATCCACAAATAAAAACCATAGTAATGCAAGATGTACCTGGCTCGATGGATGATGACACCAACTTACTGGCTTCTATGGAAATTAGAAATCGTGGTATAGCAACACACATTCCCGCCGATGGCATGGTGGCATCCGGTGGTACAGATATGTTCTTAGCTGGCGTAAAACGTACTATTGAAGCGGGCGCTAAGCTTGGCGTACATTCTTGGAGCGATGGCAGCGGTAAAGTAGCCCTAGATTACCCTCGAGAGCATCAAGAGCATATGAAGTACCTAGAATATTATAAAGCGATAGGTATCGATGCTGACTTTTACTGGTACACCTTAGAAGCAGCAACAGCTGATAGTATCCATTGGATGACAACGCAAGAGATTACTCAATATAGTGTACTAGCGGAGTAATCATTAAGGCTCATTTATCCATAGCAACACTAATCATAATGAATAAATGAGCCTTGATTTTAACAATAAAAGATAATAAATGGGGGGGATGGTTCACAGTGGTTTTACTGGTTACAGTGCAGGGTTTATCAGTGCCATCCATAACAAACTTCATAATGCCACCAGCTACTGAAAATGAACCAGCATCAGGAGACTCCTCGATGCAGGTCTCACCTATCGACTCTAAATGACAAGTACTAATGAATTGATGTGAAATTTAAAGAATATTTTTACAATTTATTGAATGACAAGCAGATGAAATCACCCGCTTAAAGGTTAATCGATGAGGAGGAGGAAGCTGCTTGTTCTAACTGTTACTTAAGTACTTGCAGGACTGACTGTAATGTCGCCTTCGCTTATCTAAGTGTTCACAATAGGATGTAAGCTCTTGCAAAGTGCCTACAGGCCCTTTAAATAACACCCCAAATTCATTGGTGATTTTGATCCAGTTATCGGTAGGAATATTTAATCTAAATAGAATTTGTTGGCTTTCGACACTGATAGCACCACGCTTATCACCTCTTATAATACGGCCAGTATCATCAACTAGTTGTAGGTAATCTTTAGTGCTGAACATCAGCCCTTTTGGCACATCCTTTCTCTCATTACCCACAAAGGGCAGCAAAACTTGTGGTTGTTCACCATTAATCACAGCTTTAATACGCCGTTGAATGCTGGTGAAATCAGAGGTCTCAGGTGTTTGGGCCATCTTCGCTCGAATTGGGTTGAGGTCGACATAAGCCATACAAGCAAGGACTGCCACTTCATCGAGTAGGGCTTGGCTTTTAAAGCCAAGCCCTCCCAAAAGCGACCTGTACAGTTATCTTCTTTATTCGCCATACGAGCAATGGGCTCATTTAACGCCCTCATAAACCAACTGATATCACTGAGTCGACTTCGATACTGTGCAACAGCATATTTGAGCCTGGTAACTTCATGACTTTCAATTACCTCACCATTTACAAACTTCTGCGTGATATCCGTCCCTTTAAATAGCCGATGCCAACGCTCAACGACTTCTCTATCTGACCAACTATTCGCTTGATAGATATCTATCTGAAGTACAAGGTGAAGATGGTTAGACATTACAGCATAAGCTGCTATATCAATGGCAAAAATATCACCGAGCTTAAGAAGTTGAGATTCAACCCAACCCCGTCTGTGGTCATAATTTTTACCGGTGAATTTATCGTCGCCAAAGAGATAGGCTCGACGAGTTACGCGACTGCAGCAATGGTACATTGGCGTATCTTCGATACTGACTTGCGTTCTTCTTGGGCGTGGCATAGCAGCCCCCTCACTAAACAACCCTCTTTTTAGCTTAGTTGCGAACTCCTAGAACAGCAAAACATTATGGGTGGCACTGTTAATTCTCGCAAAACATTATGGGTGGCACTGTTAATTCTCTCCATACCAATCCGCTTTAGCGTTTGAAAATTGATCCACATCTCCAGCTTGCTTAACAACGTCTTGCCATTAACGCTGGGGCACTATTTCCTCCTCCCCTATTTTAAGCATGATAAAAGCACACACATTTATAACGTTTATTCAGTCAAACATATGTTTTCAGCTTGATGACGTTCAGTTTAAAAAGTGTTGTGTTACTTTTTAAATAATATGTTTGCAACACCTGAATATCTTCTTTGTATAATTTAATAAAACCCATTAATAGCAAGAAGAATAGACACGTTATTACTTAAGCTAGATACCAATAAATTTATAAATCAAGCCAGCACCAAGCTTAAAATAAACTTAAAAATAGCCTTAAACAAGATTAACTTAACATAAATCAAAACTTAATTATTCTTGTAATTACATTAAACAAGCATTAACCACAAAGTACAAATGCTTATAAAACAAATAGATAAAGACACACCTCGTGATTTCCGATGAATAAAGTAGCAATTTTCGAGTTTACACTAACTAGCCATTTGCTCTTAACTATCAAGGTCAACGAGTGACTATGCATAACAATTAAAATATACACCCTAAGTAGGAATGAACATTTAACTTAAATAACGCGGGACTCTACAAGCTGGTAATAACAGCAATATAGACTGATTAAAACCAGGATAAATAAACACCTGGGCAACACAAAGCGTATTAAGTGTTGATATTGGCGTTCAAGACATTAACCATGTCAATAACATATAACTTTTCCTGCTTACTATGCATTTATGACACTCGAATTACTTACACTCGAATAAGTAAACATATAAACAAGGAATTTAAATGAAGAACAGCCAGTTATTAGTGCTAATAACATTAGCATTGACATCAACTTTATCCTTCTCGGTATTTGCAGGCTCAAATGATCCTACAGATAAGGAGCGAGTGGTACTTGAATCTTGTATGTCACTTAAGAGTGCCCCAGAAGAGCACTCTGCAAACTCCTGCGTTCACTATATTCAGGGATTTCTGGCTGGTTCATTAACCACTAAATCAGATTACGTATTGCGTGAAACATCAGGAGAATTTTTCGATAGGGCCTATCAAACTCGAGTAGGAAAACGGACATCGAAGGAGCAACCGACCCAATTATGCCTACCTAAAAATGTAAATGTTGAGCACTTAGCAGAGCGCCTCGTTGGACATCTGTCCTACCCAATCGAATCGATGCAGTTACTACACACGCAAATTTTCGATGCGCTTGCGTTGGAGTCTTCATGCTCATAAATCTCTGCATGTCTCTGATAAAACTGCATGCCACAAGTAAAAATGAGTAGCAAATCTATCTATTGACCCTCAACCCAATGAACTTATTGGTAACGGTGAAAAACGACCATGAATAACAGCAAAATTTTAGACAAATTAGCATTAGATGAAACAAGCAGGTATTCGCCGAGCCACAAACTGTGCCTCTGCTTGAGCCTGTCTCTTTTTTGGTGGATTAACTCAAACTACAGCAACGCACTCCTGCTGTCATTGGGGGCCGCTTCTATCCTGCTCGTGCTCTTTATTGCGCACCGGATGGATGTGATCGACCATGAATCTCAGCCAGTTCACCTTTCACTGAAAATGCCTAGCTACCTGCTATGGCTAACCAAAGAGATCATTGTCTCCAACATCTCTGTGGTCAAACATATCTGGCTTGGCAATAGCAGCATCTCCCCCACCCTTGTCACGATAGATGCCAGTCAACGCACAGATCTCGGCAAGGTTATTTACGCCAACTCCATTACCTTGACGCCGGGCACGGTGGCGGTCGACATAGTCGGTGATCGCATGACCATCCACGCATTGATCAAGGAAAATATCGATACCTTAAAAGCCGGTGAGATGGATCGCCGAGTCACTGAATTGGAAAACAAATGTTAACTGCAGCCACTATCGCAATTCTTGTTGTCATGCTCCTCGCGATTATTCGCTGCGTCGTGGGGCCAACGCTATACGATCGCATCCTCGCATTTAATATGTTTGGCACTAAAACGGTGCTACTGATCTCGATACTGGGCTTTTTGATGGGACGACCCGAGTTTCTCGATATTGCCCTAGTATACGCCCTAATCAACTTTATCAGTGTTATCGGCGTACTGCGCTTTTCTGACTCTATTGAGTTCAAGCACCCGCTTCAACAGCAGGCCTCACCTAAAGAGGATAAACAATGAATCTCATACTCGAGATCGGCAGTGGTTTGTGTTTGCTGCTCGGCAGCTTTCTATGCCTATCCGGTGGTGTTGGCATCTTGCGCTTCCCAGATTTTTTTACCCGTATGCACGCGGTAGGTGTCACCGATACCTTAGGTGCAGGGATGATACTTATCGGCCTAATGCTACAAGCCCCTGACGGGTTAGTACTGCTTAAGTTGATGATGGTTCTACTGTTCACCCTATTTATCAACCCTACAGCAAGTCATGCACTGGCCAAGGCAGCACTGCGTAACAACGTACAGCCCGTGCTTGACGAATCAACTAACAAGGGAGGGGACAAGCCATCGAAACTTTAGTTAATGTCGTTCTATTAAGCTTTCTCGTCGTTATTGCTATCGCCATAGTTCGAACAAAAGATCTGTTGGCCGTCGTAATGTTAACCGGGATCTACGGCTTACTATCAGCAAGCTTCTTTGTGGTGCTAGATGCTGTAGATGTGGCCTTTACCGAAGCCGCTGTTGGCGCTGGTATATCTGGCTTACTGATGCTGGCAGCCATTACCATGACTGGCCGCACCGAGGCCCCTAAACGTCATAAGCCTCTGCTGGCTCTGCTGGTGGTATTTATCACAGGTGGAATGCTGATCTACGGCACCTTAGATATGCCCTATTTTGGCAGTTTCGACGCCCCGGTTCATCAACATGTCGCCCCTCGCTATATTAATGATTCTATGCAGGAGGTCGGTGTACCCAATATTGTCACCTCAGTACTGGCCAGCTACCGTGCTTTTGACACCTTAGGTGAGGTCGCCGTTATCTTTACTGCCGGTATTGGTGTGCTGTCACTGCTGTCACTGCCCCGACGCCGCAAGTCACTTCAATTAGATAAGAGCAGCGATGAGAGTAAAAAAGATCAGATGCATGAGCAGCATATGGTGCTGCGGATCGTTAGCAAAATATTGATCCCCTTTATTCTGTTGTTTGCCCTCTATGTGCAGTTCCACGGCGACTTTGGCCCCGGAGGTGGTTTTCAAGCGGGTGTGATTTTTGCCGCTGCGATCATCCTCTATGCCATGTTATTTGGACTAGACACCGCAAGGCGTGTCTTTAATCAGTCCTTGATCCAACTGATCGCTGCTATCGGCTTGTTGCTATACGCCAGCGTTGGCGTGGTCTCGCTATTTAACGGCGGCAACTTCTTAGATTACAACGTACTCGCTGCCGACCCTATTGCTGGTCAGCACTTAGGCATTCTGCTGATCGAACTGGGTGTTGGCTTCACCGTCACTGCGGTGATGATCATTATCTTTTTCAACTTTGCAGGCCGCAGAGAAGCACAACAGCACGCTACTGAGCAGAGCAGCCTTGAGCTAATAAACAGCCCTGAGCTAATAAACAGTCCTGAGCTAATAAACAGTCCTGAACTAGACGCTACTGAACTCAACAGCACTGAACAAAAAGGGGAGAGTAATGCTACTAGGACTCTATAACTACTGGATAGTGGTACTGCTGATGATGATCGGTTTCTATATCGTTATCGCCCATGGCAACCTGATCAAAAAATTGGTTGGTTTAACGATTTTTCAGACTTCGGTTTTTATCTTTTACATCAGTATGGGCAATGTCGATAGCGGTAGCGCCCCCATCTTGGCTGAAGGTGTGGCTCGCTACTCTAACCCCCTCCCTCATGTACTTATTCTCACCGCGATTGTGGTTGGTATTGCAACGACGGCGCTCGGTCTCGCACTGGTCGTAAGAATCAAAGAGTCATATGGCTCAATCGAGGAGGATGAGATTCAAATTCAAGATCAGCTCACTGAGGATAAAACATCGTGCTAGCCCATCTGCCTATTTTACAAGTTATTGTGCCGCTGATGGCAGCGCCTTTATGCTGGTTCCTAAACCGCTCTAAGCTAGTGTGGCTATTTGCCCTATTGGTTTGCGCTTTTACCTGCCTCAATAGCATATTTCTACTGCAAGAGGTGATGTCCTCTGGCACCATTATCTATCAACTCGGCGGGTGGGATGCCCCTTGGGGGATCGAGTATCGCATCGATGAGCTCAACGCCCTTCTGCTGCTGATCATCTCAGCTGTCGGTACGGTAGTGCTGTTTGCAGCCCATACCAGTATTCAAAAAGAGCTACCAGCAGATCGCCACACGCTCTTTTATAGCCTGTATCTACTATCAATAACGGGTATGTTTGGCATCGTCTCCACTGGAGATCTGTTCAATGTATTCGTATTTCTTGAGATCTCCTCACTATCAGCCTACGCCCTGATTGCTTTGGGCAAAGATAGACGCGCCCTTTGGGCCGCCTATCAGTATCTGATCATGGGCACTATCGGCGCCACCTTCATTCTGATCGGCATCGGCTTGCTGTACCAGATGACAGGTACCCTGAATATGGCAGATCTCGCCAATCGGCTTGAAGAGGTTAACCAAACGCGCACTGTATTTGCCGCATTTGCCTTCTTAATCATCGGCGTCTGTCTGAAGCTGGCACTGTTCCCACTGCATCTGTGGTTACCAAATGCCTACGCCTACGCCCCCTCAATAGTGACCGCATTCCTCGCTGCTACAGCGACTAAAGTGGCAGTTTACCTACTGATCCGCCTTAGCTTTACGGTATTTGGTATCGAGTTTTCCTTCTCCACCCTGCCGCTGCAGAGCATATTTATGGTGCTTGGGTTGGTCGGAATATTCGCGGCCTCAACGGCGGCGATATACAAAACCAATGTCAAACATATCTTCGCCTATTCGAGCATCGCTCAGGTTGGCTACATGATTATTGGCTTCGCGATAAACACCAGCACTGGGCTTATGGCTACCCTGCTACATCTGTTTAACCACGCCCTGATGAAGAGCGCCCTGTTTTTGGCGTTAGGCGCTGTGATGTACCGCATCGGCAGCGTACAGCTTAGCCAGTTCCAAGGCTTGGGACGACAGATGCCGCTCACAATGGCAGCCATCGTTGTCGCTGGGTTGAGTTTGATTGGCGTGCCTTTGACTGTCGGGTTTGTCAGCAAATGGTACCTGCTTGTTGCCGCCGTAGAGGTGGGAATGTGGCCGGTAGCAGTACTGGTGTTACTGGGCTCACTACTGGCTGTGCTTTATATCTGGCGCATCGTTGAGATTGCCTACTTTAAGCCCCCTCTACCGGGTCGTGAAGCGGTGCAGGAAGCGCCTTGGACCTTCCTTGCCCCAATCTGGGCATTGGTACTGGCCAATATCTATTTTGGCATCGATACCCGTCTTAGTGTGCAGGTGGCACAGGCGGCTTCTCAAAGCTTGTTTGGAATTACCCCATGAATCTATCTTTGGAGCTGTTACTGCAGCTAACCATTATCTTGCCTCTGCTTGCCACTCTGGCGATCGTGGCAACGGGAAAACATCCCAACCTTCGTGAGGCTGTCACCATAAGTTTCAGCCTTGCGGTGCTCTTTTGTGTGATAAACCTATATCAAGGGCTAAGCGCTGGAGCCTCTATCGAGGTGTTTTGGTGGCAATTGATGCCAGGCCTAGAGGTCAGCTTTGCGGTTGAGCCACTAGGCATGCTATTCGCCCTCATTGCCAGCTTTCTCTGGCTCATCACCACCCTTTACGCCATCGGCTATATGCGTGGCCACGGGGAGGATAACCAAACCCGTTTCTACCTCTGCTTCGCATTAGCCATAAGCGCGGTGATGGGGCTGGCATTTTCGGCCAACCTATTTACCCTGTTTATCTTCTATGAAGTATTAACCCTGTCCACCTATCCTTTAGTGACCCATGCAGGTACCGAAAAGGCCAAGCAGGGCGGGCGAGTTTATTTAGGTATCTTGCTCGGCACCTCTATCGCCTTTTTCCTACTGGCGATAATCTTAACCTGGTTTGTGGCCGGCACCCTGGACTTCACCCCTGGCGGTGTATTTGGTGACAATGTCGATACCAGCTTAGTGGGCGCAATACTGGTGTTGTTTGTATTTGGTATCGGTAAAGCGGCGATCATGCCGTTCCATCGCTGGCTACCCGCCGCTATGGTCGCGCCAACACCGGTGAGCGCCCTGCTTCACGCGGTTGCAGTCGTTAAGGCTGGGGTATTTACCATATTAAAGGTCTGTGTGTTTATCTTTGGTATCGAGCTACTGCCAACCCTGCCGACAACCGAGTTCCTGCTCTATCTAGCGGGCGCATCTGTGCTGCTCGCCTCGATAGTTGCGATGCGTCAAGACAACCTGAAAGCACGGCTTGCTTACTCTACGATAAGCCAGCTGGGCTATATCACCATAGGCGCACTGCTAGCCACCTCATCAGGGGTTATCGGTAGCTCAATGCACATCGCTACCCACGCTTTTGGCAAGATCACCCTGTTCTTCTGTGCTGGCGCTATTTTGGTGGCAACCCATAAATCGAAAGTCAGCGAAATGCGCGGTCTGGGCTTTACTATGCCAGTCACCATGGCAGCCTTTTTTATCGCTAGTTTGAGTATTATTGGCGTGCCACCAGCAGGCGGTACTTGGAGTAAGTGGTTCCTGTTGATGGGCACCATTGAGACAGGTTACTGGGTCATTATGATGGTGCTGATGGTGAGCTCACTGCTCAATATCGCCTACCTACTGCCTATTCCCTACCATGCATTTTTCCCAGGCAAGGGACACCCAGCAGAAAAGGCTGGGGTCAAGGAAGCGCCGCTAATCTCATTAGTCGCGATAGCTGTCACCACCTTAGGTTGCCTTATCTTGTTCATCTATCCACAGCCCCTCTATGAGTTGGCCAAAACCATCTTAACTGTACCTGGAGTCAGCCATGGACATTAACAAGAGCAATAACGAGAAAAGTGACGAGAAAGATGACAAGCAGTACTTCTTTGATAATCCCAAAAATACCAAGTGGGTTATGAATATTTTCTATGCCTGCTGTGTTCTCGTCGTGGTGCTTGATTTTGTTATCAATCGCCATGTCTATCATAGCTGGGAAAACCTACCCGCCTTCTACCCCATCTATGGCTTTGTCGGCTGTGTAGTCTTGGTGGTCATCGCTAGCTGGATGCGAACCTTTCTGATGCGCTCAGAGGACTATTACGACAAGAGTGATGACAAAGGTTGCGACCATCCTGATGACGATCATGACCAAGAGCATTTAGAAAAAAACAATGATGAAAACACCCACAAGGGTGCAAGCAATCAGACTGAAAACAAAAAAATAGGTGATCACAATGTGGATGCTTGAGATACCGCCCTTTACCCTGTTCTTTATAGGCGGGCTTATTGCTGCACTGACCCGGGGCAAAATACGCGGTGCAATAATGGTGGCCATTCCAGTCATTAGCGCAATGCACCTGTGGACTGTGCCTGAAGGCATTCATCTGCAGATAGCATTTTTAGATTATGAGTTGGTACCCTATCGCGCTGACAAACTGAGCCTGATGTTTGGCTATGTATTTCATATAGCCGCATTCATCTCCATTATCTACTCGCTGCATGTCAAAGATACCGTACAACAGGTCGCTGCCATGCTCTATGCAGGTAGTGCACTGGGCGCGGTATTTGCCGGCGATCTGCTGACGCTATTTGTATTCTGGGAGTTACTGGCATTTACCTCGGTATTTTTGATCTGGGCGCGCAGAACCTCCCGCGCTTATCATGCCGGTATGCGCTACCTGATCATTCAAGTGCTATCAGGCGTCATCTTATTGGTAGGCGCACTGTTTTATGCCGCTGACACAGGCTCTCTGGCCTTTGGCTATATTGGTCTAGACAGCATTGCTGGCTGGCTAATATTGATCGCCTTTGGCATTAAATGTGCGTTTCCCTTTGCCCATAACTGGCTCACCGATGCCTATCCAGAAGCAACGCCAACCGGGACAGTTCTGCTTAGTGCATTTACCACTAAGGTAGCCGTATATGCACTGGCGCGCGCCTACCCAGGCACCGAGCTTTTAGTGTACATTGGCGCAGCCATGACCTGCTTCCCAATCTTCTTTGCAGTAATCGAAAATGATCTCCGTAGAGTATTGGCCTACAGCCTGATAAACCAGGTGGGCTTTATGGTGGTCGGTATTGGTATCGGTACTGCTCTGGCCATAAACGGCGCGATTGCACATGCATTTAACGATGTGATCTTTAAAGGCCTGCTGTTTATGAGCATGGGCGCAGTATTACATATGACGGGCAGAATTAACGGCTCAGATCTGGGCGGCCTGTATAAAACCATGCCCAAAACCACGATACTCTGTATCGTAGGCGCGGCCTCTATCTCAGCCTTCCCGCTGTTCAGTGGTTTTGTCAGCAAATCTATGGTGATGTCTGCAGCCCTTGAAAACGGTTATGACTGGATCTGGTTGATGCTACTGTTCGCCTCTGCGGGCGTGTTCCATCATGCTGGGATTAAGATCCCCTACTTTGCCTTCTTCGCCCACGACTCAGGCCTACGCGCCAGCGATCCACCTCGCAATATGTTGTTCGCGATGTTTATCGCCGCCAGCCTCTGTATTGCCATCGGTATCTACCCTGCGGCGCTATACTCGCTGCTGCCATACGATACGGGTTACAACCCATATGATGCGACCCACGTATTAGCACAAACTCAGTTGCTGCTGTTCTCAGCCTTAGCGTTCGTTTGGTTAAATATCAGAGGGATGTATCCGCCAGAGCTGCGCTCGACCAACTTAGATGTGGATTGGATCTACAGGCGCGCCATTCCCAATGTGCTTGCCAGAGTGTTTGCGGCCATTTGGAAAGCAGACGGCGCACTTCGCAACGCGGTACTTGGAAAATGGAGCCAATGCCAACGCTTTATTGCTAGCAAGCATAAAGGGCTAGGTGGCCTGCTGTCAGGCTCATACCCTGCAGGCAATATGGTGCTCTGGGTAGGCGTGCTGCTAGCGTCTTATCTGTTTATCGGGTTTGTGAATAAGTTGATGGCTTAGGTTTTTAGATAGGGCTTGAGTAAAGGGCTCTTGTAGAAAGCATTGAATTAGGGCGACTTGCATTGGGGGATGTGGGTCGTTTTTTTTAATGGGGCAGACTCTTATCCAGAGAGATCCCATTCAGAAGCCAAAATGACGTTACTGCCGATGGTAACTCTCTATTACAAGAAAGAAGCCGATGACTTTCGCCGCGGAGTTGACTGTTGTCAATGAGCAGCGAAAAACTGAGGCTGAAGCAGTATTACCTAGGCCAAGTAGTCATTTATTCCAAAGCCAACAACCCATGCTGCACTGCAATAGTATTGGCTACAGCAGTCAATCTGGCTTTTATCTCCTGTTCAATACCAGCGCCATCCCGTACCAAATCATCAATCGCAATAAAAGCTATCGTCGTCAAATTACTGCTTTCATAATGATACGCGTAGCCTGTCTCCACCACCCAACTATCAGCCGTCAGTTGTTTCTCCTCCAATGACCTGACCAGAGTAAAATCAAAAGAGAGGATAAAATTGTCATCACCATACCAATCCGCTTTGAGCGCCTGAAAGTTGATCCACATCTCCAACTGACGCAACAGTGGCTTGAGTGATTTTGAGAAGCGAGGATCTGCCCCAATCGTGATCGGCAAGCTCTGCTGTAACTGCTCTACAGTCAGTCCCTCAATATCTTCTAGCATGGAAAGATCCCGTTGCTCATTACGATTACTAAGGTGATTCTGCTCGCTAACGATCTGAGATGCAATAAAAAATAAAAGGACTAGATCCCGGCCAACAAGCATTGCTGGGATGACAGAATAAAAGAATAAGGCGCTAGGCTCCAGCCCACAAGCATTGCTGAAGTGATGGCTAAACCCCCTTTCCTGTCCATCGCAATCCCTGCGATCGGGGATAACTACCTCTGACCTACAGTGACGCAGAAGATGTATCTAGAACACTTCCTGCTATGTACAAAAAAGCGAACCACTTAGGGTTCGCTTTGATCACTTCGCAGCTAAAGCCGCTCCTACATCAAAAGCCGCTCCTACATCAAAAGCCCGTCGATGATGTTCCATACATCATTCGACATTTCCTCCATACTTGGAGGTCAGGTTCCAGCCAACAAGCACACCGGAATGATGGTCGTGGCCAGCCTGAATTGCAAACGAGATAAAAGGGTCGTAGTCCATCCGTTCCAAATACCGCCGCAGGTTACAATATTCCCCGTTGGAAGTTGCCGAAGTTCTTCGCAGAAAATAGCGTAAGCCCCACACGGATGTGGGCTAGTTTTCGGGGGGCATGGACACCCCATCGGAAGCGTTAGCTATTTTCAAAAAAGACCAGAGGAAGACAACTTCGCCGGGGCGTTAGGGTGGATGCAAGGAGGGCGAGGACGAGCAGTCCTCCTTGCCCTGGTGTGGAATGGAATTTCACGACGTTAGTGGCCGACAGGCCATAAGAAAAAAGCATAGATCCCGGCTAAAAGCATCACCGGGATGACGGGTTAAAGAGCATAAAAAAACGAACCACTAGGGGTTCGCTTTAATCACTTCGCGGCTAAAGCCGCTCCTACATAAAAAGAATAGATTCCGGCCAACAAGCATGCCGAAAAGACGGACCTAAAAGCCCTACCAGAATGACGTAACTGCCGACGATAACTCTTTACTACAAGAATGGAAGCCGATAGTTTTCGCCGCATTACCCCGCCCAATAAATCCCACTCCATCGCTTTCCCTGCGATCGGGGATAACTACCTCCATGTACAAAAAACGCACCACTAAGGGTGCGTTTCATCATAATTGCGTCGCTGGCGATGATAAGACAATGAAGTTTGACGCTTTCGCCGCGGAGTTGACTCCAGTCAAACTCCTTATTACGAGATGTGCGAAAACGTTAAACTAAGGCAGTATTATCAAGCCCAAGCAGCAATAAATGACGTTACTGCCGATGGTAAGACAAGGAAGCCAATGGTTTTCGCCGCGGAGTTGACTATTGTCAATGAGCAGCGAAAACCTGAGGCTGAAGCAGTATTACCGAGGTTAAGTAGTCATTTACTCGTAGTCGGCGATTGGGATGCAGGCACAGAAAAGATTTCTGTCACCATACACATCATCGATACGGTTAACCGTTGGCCAGAACTTATTAAGCTTAACCGCCGCCGTTGGGAACACAGCAGTCTCACGGCTGTATGGACGAGAGTCAAACTCTGGGTCCATGATATCAGCCAGTGTATGCGGCGCATTGTGTAGCGGGTTGTTGTCCGCTGGCCACTCACCTGATTCAACGCGGGCTGCTTCGCCGCGAATTGAGATCATCGCTTCGATAAATCTATCTAGCTCAACTTTTGACTCAGATTCAGTAGGCTCAATCATCAGCGTACCTGCAACTGGGAAGCTCATGGTTGGCGCGTGGAAACCGTAATCGTTCAGACGCTTAGCAATATCCATCTCAGTCACACCTGAAGATTCCTTCAACGGACGTAGATCGATAATGCACTCATGTGCGACACGGTTATTACGGCCGGTGTAAAGGATTGGGTAATGCTCAGAGAGTTTCTTCATCATGTAGTTGGCGTTAAGCAGTGCCATCTGAGTCGACTCTTTAAGCCCCTGCTTACCTAGTAACTTGATATACATCCAAGTGATAGCCAAGATACTTGCGCTGCCGTATGGCGCTGCAGAAACTGCACCATTGTTGTCAGACTCAAGACCATGCTTAACCACTGCATGACCCGATAGGAATGGCGCAAGATGCTTTTTAACACCGATTGGGCCCATACCTGGTCCGCCACCACCGTGTGGGATAGCAAAGGTCTTGTGTAGGTTAAGGTGTGATACATCTGCACCGATAAAGCCAGGTGAAGTTAACGCTACCTGAGCGTTCATGTTGGCACCATCAAGGTAAACCTGACCGCCATACTGATGGATAACTTCACAGATCTCACCGATAGTCTCTTCGTATACGCCGTGAGTCGATGGGTAGGTCACCATGATGCAAGATAGGTTATCAGCAACTTCAGCTGCCTTCGCCTTCAGATCTTCCATATCGATGTTACCCTCTTTATCACAAGCGGTAACGACGATCTTCATGCCTGCAAGCTGCGCAGAAGCTGGGTTAGTCCCATGGGCAGATTGTGGGATCAAACAAATATTTCGGTGAGCATCACCACGAGACTCGTGGTACTGCTTAATGGCTAGCAGGCCAGCATACTCGCCTTGCGCACCAGAGTTTGGCTGCAGTGATACCGCATCATAACCTGTGATATCCACTAACCACTCAGACAGCTCGCTTACCAGCTGAGCATAACCCAGAGCTTGGTCTTGTGGGCAGAATGGGTGCATGTTGCCAAACTCAGCCCAGCTTACCGGCATCATCTCAGTCGCAGCGTTAAGCTTCATGGTACATGAGCCTAAAGATATCATTGAGTGGTTAAGCGCGAGATCTTTGTTCTCGAGACGCTTGATGTAACGCATCATCTCGGTTTCGCTGTGGTAGCGGTTGAACGTTGGGTGAGTCAGAATAGCATCTTTACGGACTAGCGCCGCTGGAATCGATTGACTACCAGAAGCGGCTACCGCTGTAACGATTTGCGCATCAAGTGCCGTAACATCGAGTCCATGGCCTTCACCTAATATGATATCGAACAACTGAGCAACATCGGCGCGGGTGGTCGTTTCAGCAAAACTGACACCGAGAATGCCGTCGTTGTCGATACGCAGGTTTACGCCTTGGGCTTCAGAGCGAGTCTTTATAGCGGCTGCATCTAGGCCTTTAATCGATAACGTATCGAACCAAGTACTATTGACTAACTCAACGCCTTTGGCTGTTAGACCAGCACCAAGAATATCGGCTAAACGGTTGATGCGCTCTGCGATAACTTTAAGACCTTGTGGGCCATGGAATACGGCGTAGAAAGAAGCCATGTTCGCTAGCAATACTTGAGCAGTACAGATGTTTGAGTTGGCTTTTTCGCGGCGGATATGTTGCTCACGAGTCTGCATCGCCATACGTAGGGCGCGGTTACCGCGAGTATCTTGTGATACACCGATAATACGACCAGGCAATGAACGTTTGTGAGCGTCACGCGAGACGAAGAATGCTGCGTGTGGACCACCAAAGCCCATTGGAACACCAAAACGCTGTGCACTACCAAATACCACATCGGCGCCCATTGAGCCTGGTGATTTAAGCAGGACCAACGACATGATGTCGGCGGCAACTGATACAACCGCTTTCTTAGCCTTCAGTGCAGCAAATAACTCAGTATGATCGCTTATCTCACCATACTTGTTGGTGTACTGAAATAGCGCACCAAACAATTCATAGTTAACCGCATCTGATGCTGGGCCTACGATGACTTCAAAACCAAAACACTCGGCGCGTGTCTTGATAACATCCAAAGTCTGTGGAAACACATCGTTGGCAACAAAGAAGATATTGGCTTTCTTAGCTTTAGATACACGCTTAGCCAGCGCCATCGCTTCTGCGGCAGCTGTGGCTTCATCGAGCAGTGAAGCAGAAGCTAGGTCAAGACCGGTTAGGTCCATCGACAGCTGCTGGAAGTTAAGAATAGCTTCAAGACGACCTTGGGCGATCTCTGGCTGATATGGAGTATAAGCTGTGTACCAGCCTGGATTTTCGAACACATTACGCAGGATAACTGACGGGACTTCCGTACCGTAGTAACCCATGCCGATGTAGCTCTTAAATACCTTGTTCTTATCCGCTATTTGACGAATATACGCCAAACCTTCGGCTTCGCTAACACTGTCGCCAACGGCAACATCACGGTTAAGAAGAATCGACTCAGGGACGATCTGATTAGTCAGATCGTCTAATGATTCTGCGCCAACAAAGTTCAACATCTCTTGACGTTGCTCGCTATCAGGGCCGATGTGGCGGCCGATAAAACGATCGTGTTGCTCAAGCGTAGTAAGCGTTTTAGTGGTCATGATAAACCTAATTCCATATTTGCCAGTATCCGCCTGTAGGGGGGCTAAGCTACCGGTCTCGTTGTATTATTTATAATGGTATTGTTTAATAACAAAGTGGTGTTTGGTACATGTACATATAGCTGAATAACTTCCATCAATGTCTTTAAGCTGTAAGTACCTAGCACCTAGCACCTAGCACCTAGCACCTAGCACCTAGCACCTAGCACCTAGCTTCTTACACCTAACCATGAGTTAAAAGTCACTTAGCTATATTCTTACCTATATACTTTTCAATATAAAAAACAAAGCCCCAACCGGTAATGAGTTGAGGCTTGGGTATCGACGCGTTCTTACTCTTCGTCGATCACTGCTTGATAGCCTTCGGCATCAAGCAAGTTTTCAATTTCAGCCGTGTCAGTTGGCATAACGCGGAAGAACCAGCCGTCACCAAATGCATCGCTATTAACTAGCTCTGGAGAATCTTCCAATGCTTCGTTAATTGCCAGTACTTCACCAGAGATAGGTGCGTAGATATCAGATGCTGCCTTTACAGACTCAGCGACTGCACAATCTTCACCAGCGGTGACATCATCACCCACTTCTGGAAGCTCAATAAATACCATGTCACCTAGAAGCTCTTGTGCGTGCTCACTGATACCGATTGTGTAGCTACCGTCTTCCTCTTTGCGGATCCACTCGTGTGAAGAGGCGTATTTCAATTCAGCTGGGATATTGCTCATTGTTATTTATCCTTAATCTATTGTTCTAATTCTGTATTAATAAGACTAAAAGGCTTGCTTGCCGTTACGTACGAAGCTTGGTTTGATCACTTTTACAGCAACGCGCTTCTTACGCATTTCGACTTCAGCCGTATCTGAGATACTTTTAGGTACTCGCGCCATCGCAATAGAATAGCCTAATGTTGGCGAGAATGTACCGCTGGTAATCGTGCCTTTCTGCTCAACACCATCGGCGTCATTGAAGAACACGGCCATGCCTGGGCGAATAACGCCTTTGGCTTCCATGATAAGACCCACCATCTTTTCGGTGCCCGCAGCCTTGATCGCTGTGAGTGCTTCGCGACCGTTGAAGTTACGTTCTTCCGGCTCCCAAGCAATAGTCCAGCCCATGTTAGCCGCTAACGGATTAACCGTTTCGTCCATATCTAGGCCGTAAAGGTTCATGCCAGCTTCTAAACGTAGGGTGTCACGTGCGCCAAGGCCACATGGCTTAACGCCAGCTTCAAGCAGTGCCTGCCACAGAGCTTCGGCTTCGTTTTCAGGAACGATGATCTCGTAACCGGTTTCGCCTGTGTAACCTGTGGTTGCAATAAATAATGAGTCAGCTTGTACGCCGAAGAAAGGCTTCATGCCTTCTACTGCTGCGTTTTGGTCAGCATTGAATACTGTCGCGGCTTTGGCTTTAGCGTTGGGTCCTTGAACGGCAATCATCGCCAGTTCTGGACGCTCAGAAATCACCACGTCGAAGCCTTTGACTTCTTGAGCAATCCAAGCCAGATCTTTTTCGCGAGTCGCAGAGTTAACCACGATGCGGTAATGAGTATCGGTGAGGTAATAGGTGATGAGGTCGTCGATCACGCCAGCGTTATGATCTAGCATGCCGCCATAAAGTGCTTTACCCGGCACCTTAAGTTTAGCGACATCATTCGCTAATAATTTACGTAGGAAAGCACAGGCGTCAGTGCCAGTCACATCAACAACTGTCATGTGAGACACGTCGAACATACCAGCGTCTTGACGGACAGCATGATGTTCTTCGATTTGAGAACCGTAGTTAAGTGGCATATCCCAACCGTGGAAATCTACCATCTTAGCGTCTGATTCTAAGTGCTTGTTAAAGAGTACAGTTTTATTAGCCATTATAATCTCGTTATTATGCCCTTTTCGGGTCTAACCTGGCGTAACTACACAGCTCTCTGTTCTAGCGTCGTCTATTGATAAGAAGCACCGCAGAACAGAAACACCTCGCGTAGGGTACATACGGCCAAAGTGTGTCTGCAAACATATTACTTGAGTCACTATTTACTGTTGCAATAGGCCTAGCGTAATACTTGCAAAAATTGCGTTAGATAAAATTGCATTTATGAGTTTCAGCTTGAAATCTCATAGGTACTAAAATGCGGCGAAATTATACCTTGCGTCACCGCTTTGTATACAAAAGAATTTTCTAATCCGAAGCCTTTTGTCATTACTTTTTCTCATGTTAAACATGTCATTTTTTAACACATAAAAAAAGTTTGTCGCATGATAAATAACAAGCCACTGAAAAGTCAGGTTTTATTCGAGTAATACAGCCAATGATTTAATCTTGCTTGCACAGCTTAGGCAGGCTGTTTTTATTACCCATCGCCTGTTGCATAAACAGTGTTTTCACAGGAGAAAGATTATCGACGAAATTAAGACCAAAATCCCGCAACGCTTTCTTAACTGGGTTGCTACCTTCGAATAACCGTTTAAAGCCTTCCATTGCGGCAATCATCTCTAACGCATCGGCTTTACGCCAGCGCTCAAGTGCACGCAAGTGACTGTAATCGCCTATATCTTTACCCTCTTGCTTAAGCTCGGTAATGGTTTGAATAATGGCTGCAGCATCGAGGAAACCCAGATTGACCCCCTGCCCCGCTAAGGGATGTATGGTGTGCGCCGCATCCCCAGCCAATAACAGACGATGACGGGCAAAATGTCGGGCATAACGCATTCGTAGTGGGAACGCTTGTGGCTCACATTCAAGCGAACACATCCCCATGCGCCCATCAAACTCAGCGGTTAAGGTGCGCTCAAACTCTTGCTTGTCGGCCGCGAGCAGTTGCTTGGCCTTAGCGGGGGGCACCGACCAAACGATGGAACACAAATTATTTTCATATAAGGGTAAGAAAGCTAAGGGGCCATCTTTAAGGAACACCTGACGGGCTGTGTCTTGATGAGGAATTTCAGTGCGAATGCTGGCAACGATGGCATGATGACCGTAATCCCAGAAGGTCATGGGGATCTTACACTGTTCGCGCACCCAAGAGTTGGCACCATCGGCACCTATGACTAATGCCGCACTGATATTGTCGCCATTATCTAATGTCAGCCAAGCTTCGCGCTCGCCGAAGGCTATTTTGTCTAATCTCTGGTTTTCAAGATGGGTGATCTCATCAAATTCGCTGACACGTTTCGCCAGAGCAAAGCTGATGTTGGCATTTTCGATAATACTGCCCAAGTATTCTTCGCTTAAGCTGTGGGCGTCGAAACCTATCTTGCCTAAGCTGTCTTTATCCCAGACTTCCATTTTTTGATAAGGACTGCTGCGCTCACTGTCGATATAGCTCCAGGCCCCTAAGTTTTGCAGTAAGCGTTGACTCGCCTTATTGATGGCACTGACGCGTAATTTAGCATCTCCAGTTACGGCTTGGGTCTCACCGGCGTCGATAACCACCACGCGAAGTTCGTCCATTGCCAGGCCGATAGCGGTGGCTAATCCCACCATACCGCCGCCGATAATTGCGACATCATAGGTTTGCATTGCACTTGAGTTTGAGTTTGTGTGCATGTTACTTCCTTCACTTAAGGTCTAGAGCGTTATATTAAATTCGTATTGATCTTGTAAATAGCTGTAAGCATTAGCTGAGCGACTTCCAGCCCATGGCCGTTCTAACCACAGGTGCTTTTAATGGTGGCACCCAAGACAGTAGCCTTAAGCCGAAACTGCGCCCGGCGACTAATGGCCAATAATCGTTAGAAAAACCGCGCACTAAACACTCGATATTATTCATGGTGGCGTTTCTGTCGCTCTCACGGCTCTGCAAATAACTGTGTGTCAGTTTGGCCGAGCCAAGATCTGCCACTTCTTCAATCGAGTCTTCAGCGAGCAAAGTCTGCTTAACCACGTCCAATAAGCTGACGACATCGCGCAGTCCTAGGTTAAAACCTTGCCCGGCAATCGGATGCAAGGTTTGCGCTGCATTACCGATAAAGACGGTGCGATGGTAAATAGGCCTTGGCATATGCGACAGTAACAAAGGATAAGAGACACGCTCGCCAACGCCAGTAAATTGTCCCGCGCGGGAGCCAAAGGCGGCTTGTAGTTCAGTGAGAAATGCCTGTTTCGATACGGTTTGCAAGCGCGCAGCTTCGCTCGGATTCAGTGCCCAGACTAAAGACACTCGAGTTTTTCCATTAAGCGGTGACAGTGGCAATACGGCTAGTGGTCCGCTATTGGTGAATCGCTCGAACGCCCAATTGCAGTGCTCTTTAGCGGTTTCGACATTGGCAACCAGTGCCACTTGCTCGAAATCTACTTGTTCAAGCGGTTGTTTAAAGGCCTGTCTAACTTTGGAATTAACTCCGTCTGCAGCAACGACCAGCTTGGCCTGAATTTGCGTACCATCATCTAAAGTTAATAGCTGATGCTCACTCTTCGCCTCAATATCTTTCAATTTAGCCGGACAATAGAGCTCAATATCACTGGCTTCAACTTGCTTAAATAGCACCTGACCGACACGCTCAAGTTCAATCACTTGGCCAAGATATTTAAGATGAAAGTCGCTAGCGTTAAGCTCAGTCATACCAAAGTGACCACGATCTGAGATATGAATGTTTTCAATCGCAGTGCCAAGATGAGCCAATTTAGACCAGAGACCGAGCCGTTTAAGCTCGAAAATAGAACCGTGGGCAATGGCAATAGAGCGGGCGTCGAACCCTGGGTGTTCATTGCCAGGCTTATGCGCCTCGATAAGGGCAACCTTGATAGGTCTATTTAACTCGTGAGCTAATTGCTGAAACCCAAGTGCCAATGTCGCTCCGGCCATCGCGCCACCGACAATCGCCACATCCACCTGTTGAGAGTCTGCATTTTGAGACATTGGTCTTGTAACCTGTTGTTCTGTATCCGCTGTCATCTGTGTTCTCTAATGTACCAAAGCGAAGCGAATCACTTCGCCTCGGCAGCTAGATGTATAAAGGGTGTAGGTTTACTATATAGGATGTAAACCTAGAAGAGCGTCAGCTAGTTTAATGGATTACGTTAGCTTCGGTTTGATTTGGATCAGTCAAATCGGGACCAAACTCTGCATAACAAAGCAGCGCCGCCATTTTGGCAAATTCCATCAGCTCCATATAAGCCGCTTCAGACTCATCATCATCGGACACGTCAAATTCGACCAGCGCGATCTCGGCCATATCTTTGATCACTTCCTGCACATCGGCAGACGCTTTACTAATCTTAGGCTGCACCATGGCAATGCCAGTCAGGAAGCTTTGTACCCATAATGACAAGGCCTCAACTCGCTTTGACAGCGGCTCTTCCTCTTCTGGCAACATAGGCGTGAAACCAAAATCGACATCGGTAATTCGGCTTAGGGTGTCTTGATACAACTCTTCAAGCAGTGACTGTAAACTGTCAGGCAGCAGCTGGCCATCGTTCATTAACTCTAACAGTGGTTTAGCCCAAGCCGCTTTCGATTGCTCCACACCGCCACAAATAATGCCTACTAAGGCGCCATGAACTTCGACCGGAGTCTGGCCAATTTCGGCAGCATCTAAAGCAGCCGCTATATTATCGATACGGAGAGAAGGAGGGGTTGCCATAACTGTTTCCACAGGCTGAAAATACTCAGCCCATGCTAGCAGAAGTGGGACGTTCGGCCAAATTAAACAAGGGCGTAGGAGTGAGTTGCTAGCATTACACTCAATTGTAGGACCTGCTTTAGCCGGGAAGGAGGAAAAATACACATCTCGCAGCTAAAGCAGCTCCTACAAAAATCCAACTAAATGTTTATAAATACAGCAACCCTGTCTATCTAAACAACATTTAATCTAATCTTACGCACCTTAGGGCTTACTCATGTTGCACTTTACAATCTAGACCGATATAGTCCGCTCAAGAGACAATAACTAGGATCCTTCGCGACATGACTAGCCACGCTATAGAAATTAGCTTACTAGGCCGCACATACTCCATCGCTTGCCCACCAGGACAAGAGAAAGCATTGCAGCACGTGGCAGAAAAACTTGAACAACAGTTGAGTTCATTGAAAACACGAACTAACAACTTGAGTCGCGAAGAAATTGCCATTATGGCAGCATTAAATACTGGTTATGAATTGCTGGAAGAACAGCAAAAGAATCAAGATTATAATAAGCAGATGGATGAAAAGATCGGTCTGTTGCAAGCAACTTTAGAGAACGCACTCGTTGAGCGTTCGACAAAAGAAGATTAGACTGTACAAACATTAATCTCTTTGGTTAACGATTTTCCGCTACAATAGTGAGGAATTTCTAACGTTAACCAGATTTAGAGCTAGCTTTAAAAAGAGATTTATAATCAGTACCCAAATTTAGATCGGAAGGCTTCACCTCTCAATTAAGAAATGTAATTAAGAGGTGCTATTAAAGAGACACTCTTTAAGAAGCGTTTCAGATCAACAGTTTTGTTCTCTGGGCTACGCGTGAGCCGGCAATGTCCCTGTGCCGATACTTACAAACCCAGGGTGAATGTTTTAATGACATTGAGCAAGCTCGGCTCGTATCGAGAAGCCTTAGGAGTTATTCATTTACCCGCCTTGAACCTACGGTTCTTAGGTCGAAGTCGGCCACGGTAGCCTTGAGAGCAATTTATTCAGTAACTTAGCGTAATCATTACGTTTTTCCGCCTTCTGTATTCAGGTATCATATACAGAAAGGATATACAAAGATGCGGCCACGAAAGAACAATAACGGCGTCTATTCACTACGTAAAGCGATCCCCCTCAAGCTGCGCCCGTACTTCGGAAAAAGTGAGCTAATTAAGTCACTCGGCACAAAAAGCCTCTATGAAGCAACCCGCTTAGCCCCCCACGAAGCGATCAAGATAAACGCCGCGCTAGATACTGCACAGCGGCAATTCTCCGACTCAGCTCTCTGGACGGCTTCGCTGGTGGCCGAAGTTTCTCACAACTGGTTAACCTACTCACTACGGCTTAATGATTGGTCGATAGACACCGACATTGAACAACTAACCGAACTACTAAACGGCACCGCGCTCGACCTTTACGCCAACCTTGCCGCCGATATCAAGCAAGCCTTATCACTGAAAGATATCAGGATTCAAGAAGGCTCTGAACACTGGCACCCGCTGCTATTAGCTATCGGTCACGCTAAGATAGATCTGGTCAAGAAGTGCCGACTTCACCGCCGTCAAGAACAAGCCTTTCAGCGCTTCACAGAGGAGGTCTTTACCTGCCCCGAAGTGATCACGCCTGATTATCTGAATAAGCCTACAGCGCTTGACCTGTGCGGCCTGAGAGACCTCTACAGCTCAGCCACTCGTCGCCGTGACCCGAAGGCAGAAAACAAGTTAGCAACTTATAACGCTGGACTCAATCGGGCGGTTTCTTACTTCGGTTCTCTTGACATAAAGAGCATTGATCGCCGCGCCCTGAGTGACTACCGCACCATACTTGAACAGCTACCCATTAAGCCGAGCCTTAAGGCTCTTTCGCTTGACGAACAGATCATAATTGCCGACCGTGATAAGCTAAAGAGAATTAGCTCCAAGACCGTGAGACTTAACTTAATGGCTCTGTCTGCCGTCCTCTCTTTCGGTGCCGATGGAGGCTACTTGACTGATAATCATGCTAAAGGAATGACAAAAAACATAAGCAGAAAGCCCACCACTGACGGCACCGCCTATACTGCTGCTGAACTTGATCTGATCATGGCAAACCTTGACCCGACCCCGACACAATACGGTCTTGCTCACTACTGGCTACCGATACTAGCAGCAAGCACAGGCGCTCGGGTTAACGAACTGGCACAACTGAGGGCTTCACAGGTCATTCTCGACCACGAAATCCCACACATCAGGATAGCTGCCGACCATCCCGATCAGAGCGTCAAGACCGATACAGTGCGCCTAGTACCGCTCAGCGCTGCCCTGTTATCTTCTGGTTTTCCTGAATACGCAAGCAGCCAAAACGGACAACTGTTCCCTGCGCTGGTGGTCGATAAGCAAGGCAAATATGCCTACAATGTATCATCTTGGTTTTCAGGCTTCATCAAGCGCCTAGGCATTGACCGAAAAGAGCTTAAGCCGTTCCACGGTTTCCGCCATAGCTTCATCAATAGATGCCGCGCTGCCGGGATTCGTGAAGATATCCAGAACGCGATCACAGGACATAGTAACCACAGCACACAGAGCGGCTACGGTTCGATAAGCCTGTCTGTAATGGCTGAAGAAATTGAAAAAATCACCTCTATTGGATTAGCTACAAATGAGTCTTAATGTGTATCTTAGCTGCTTGAAGTCCCCCACATAATTAGACGAACTTCACACTTATATAGCCAACCACAACAAATTGATACTCACATGTGTAGCATGTAGAATGTTTACTATTTCTTCAATAATAATGCCAGAGATTGTTATAAGTAATATAGAGAGGAGCACATCGCTCCAGCAGAATAGAGGTGTCACTATGGAAACTTTACTACAGAATGCTATGCGTGCAGATGAAGCCTTATGGCACGCAGAGTATGATAGAGATCGTACGGTTGGATTCTTCGGTAAGCCGAAGAAGGAACACGATATGGAGAGGATCACTATCTTCCACGAGGCTGCCGAGAAGGCTATCCTGGATGTGTTCCGTCCGGAGATGGAGAAACTACAGGCAGTACGGGAAGAGAACAGAGATCTATGGCAGATAAAGGCTGTAGGTGATCGCATGGCGACTCACTGTAGTTGGTGGAGTCGCACCTTCGGAGAAGCGTCAGCCGAGTACAAGGCGCTAGTCAGGGAATATACTAAAGGGGCTACCGCACTGAATACAGCAGAAACTCGTCTACGCTCTATACAGGGGGATATCAGTAATCTTAACCTTAAGCGTCAGAACAATCTAGAGGAGTATGTCAAGAAGCACGGTCCGCAGGACTACAAGCTACTTAAGTTCGCCGCTAAGGCGACAGTCGCTATCGTCGCTATGGACTTCCTAGCCGGTGGAGAGGGAGTATGGGAGGAGCTACACGGAGAAGGCGCAGGAGATTGGAACGAAGGGGCTACCCGTAACGGTACGGCTAACTGGCAGCCAGGACGTGGAACACTAGGGGAGACGATATAATGTGCGAGTCTCACTGATCTTTCTCGACCACGAAACGCCGCACATCAGGATAGCTGCCGACTATGATAATCAGAGCGTCAAGACCGATACAGTGCGCCTACTGCCGCTCAGCGCTACCCTGTATCTTCTGGCTTCCCTGAATACGCAAAGGCACAGGACAGGCAATTATTCCTGACACTCAAGGCAGATAAGCAGGGCAAGTATGCCTATAATGTATCGCCTTGGTTCTCGGTCTTCATCAAGAAACTAGGCATCGACCGCGATCTTAAGCCGTTTCACGCATTCCGCCATAGTTTCGTCAATCGGTGCCGCGCTGTTGGCGTCCGTGAAGATATCCAGAACGCCATTACTGGGCACAGCAACCACTGCACACAGAGCGGCTATGGGTCTATCACGTTGGCGGTAATGGCTGAAGCAATTGAAAAAATCACCTCTATTGGATTAGCTACAAATGAGTCTTAATGTGTATCTTGGCTGCTTGAAGTCCCCCATATAATTAGACGAACTTCACACTTATATAGCCAACCACAACAGATTGGTACTCATATGTGTAGTATATGGAATATTATTTATAAAATTCTGGCTAATTTAATGGCTACAAGTACTTCTAGTTCGGGCTATTCTGAAAAAAGGTTTTGGAGTAAATGCAAAAGGTGTGCAACAAAGATAGGGACTGAGTCTTTAGAGAAAGTCTTATACCTATACTATGCTCTAGACTCCCCTCAATGCTCTACTAAACATAAGGCTACAATTTATGGCGCCTTAGCTTATGTGGTATCACCAATTGATGCTATACCAGATTTAACCCCTGTACTTGGCTATACAGATGATTTGACTGTCGTTGCTGCAGCACTCGTTGCAGTTGCTACTTGCATTGATAAAGAAGTTAGAGGCAAAGCAAAGAGTAAGGTCACAGAGGTATTTTCATGAGTTTTTTCAAGAATTCAATCGATAACGTTAAAAAATCTATTATCAAGAAAAAGGTTAAGGACGCTGTTAATGACAAGCTGTCACTTGAGGGCAAGCATGATGAAAAAATTGATGATATTTCTAATAAGCTGATAGACAAGGTTGGGGTAGATAATATTCTAAAAGCTAAGAAGATCATCGATACTATAAAGAGTTAATTTTAGAGTAAGGCGAACGCCGTGAGCATCGAGGGGAGAAACCGTCAGTGGCTACTGATATGTAGTAGCCTATGATAACTTACAAGCTACCCACCTTTAACACGCTGAACAGTCGATAAAGAGCATCCAACTTGAGCCGCTATCTTTCTCATGCTGACCCCATCGGCTAGCAACTGCTTTACTTGCTGGTGGACATCAGTACTAGCCTTGCGACCCGAATACACACCCCGCGCTTTGGCCTTGGCAATTCCTTCCTGCTGGCGTTCACGGATCATACTACGCTCGAACTGTGCAACCGCTCCCAGCATACTAAGCATTAGTTCAGCCATTGGGCTAGCATCATCGGCGGTAAAGGTTAGACCTTCCTTTACGAAAGTAACATTTACGCCCTGCTGTCTGAATTCAGCGACAAGGCCACGAAGGTCATCAATGTTACGGGCTAGGCGGTCGATACTATGAATAACAACTGTGTCACCCTCACGAACGAACTCACGCAATCTGTCAAGCTCTGGGCGTTCCAGACTGCCGCCACTACACCTATCAGTAAACGCCTTATCGAACTCAACGCCGTCTAGCTGGCGGTCTGTGTTCTGGTCAACTGTTGAAACTCTGATATAAGCGATAGTAGTCATAACTGTATTCATTTGGGTCTTAGAGTATGTATACGATATCGTACCCAATACACGAAAGCAACCCTAATGAATACAAATAGCGTATTCTTTTCCTGTACCCGTTAGGGTGTACTCTATTAGGTACAAAAAAGGCCAACCCCGAGAGATTGACCTTGATGTTACGCCGCTAGCGGGTCTTTCGGCCTGACCATCTGCCCTGCCAACTCACCAACCGCGCCAAGACCTGCCGCCGCTCCAACCGACTTAACAGCCTTCGGGATCTTCGGCTTCCTTAGCATCTTGACTCCCGCACGAGCAAGATTAGCCAGAAACGCCGCCTTGGTCATTGGCTTGCTCTGCTCATTAAGTCGCTTATCGCTAATGATAAACGACTGAGACCCGCGCCGCTCAAGCCTAAGAGCTGACTCTTTACGATGCCCGACGACGGTAATGCTCTTTTCCTTCGGTGCCGGGATCATCTTGACCTTAACCACGGGGTCGGGCTTTATCTTACGTTGAGCTAACACGCTCGACGCAACGCCCCGATTGATGTAAGCCCCCCGCTCAAGCGGTGTGATCGCCATGCCAACCGTGGCCGACTTCATGAAGTTATTAATCTTGTCCACTGCGAGCCCTGTAGCGGCTCCATCAATCGCAGAGACAATCTTCTTGATGTGGTTTTTCTGTGCCTTCGGTAGTCCTGAATAAGACCGCCGCGCCTTCATCGTTAGTGCTCTAACCCTCGGGCTTTTCTTAGCCCCGATCCGGGAAATCATACCAGCTAAACTACTGGCAAATGCCTGTTTCTCCATGTGTCTTGTACCTCCTGTACTATGTTGTCTCATCCTTCGAGCCATGCGCTTTGCTGCTCGATTCTTTACTGCTCGATGGTGAATGGCAAGCCACAAGGCCAACGCTTCACCTTCACTGATACCTTGAGCCTCAGCAAGTGCTAACACTCCGCTTGCTCTGGCTTCCCTTGCTGCCATGCGCTTAACGCTGGCCATTAACTGCGGTCTATATAGTTTCATTGTCTCCTCTTATCAGATAACGGGACGGGGGCGGGTCTTAACTACCACGCTATCACTGGTAGAACTCTTAGTTTGCATGGCGCACAGTATTGTCGGTCAAAAACGTTTTTCCCCACCATAAAAACCCTTTGCCCTGCTGTTAAGTTATCGCATCATATCCGCTCTCAAGTAGTGCCTTGTCGCCGAACTCATAGATAGTAGTAAAACCGCACTGGTGATCACCTACGCCGTAGGTCGCCCAACACTGCTCGAACTTATGGCCGCTGCTTGGGTCTTGAACTGCCGCAACCACTGCCGCCCCTACGTCACTTTCAAAACCGACATTCTTAAACGCTGACCCGAGTCGCACCAAATCAGGATGGTGTAAAGCGTACCTGTTGCGCCGAACTAGGTCACGAACAAAAGCCTTGCCAATGCGCCCCCGCTCGCCGTCTAAGGCTTCTAACTCGTCAACGGAACCACTTGCCACAAGCTGCGCCCGTGTCGCCTCTGGTGGCTTCTCAGAGATCCGAGCGGGTTTAATCCTGGCCTCACCTGACTGCCTGACTAAATGGACTCGCGCCCCCACTGGATCTGCTTCATCTTCATACACTGGATTCGCCGTGTAATGTACCTGTGCTGCACTGAATGGCGACTTATCACGTATGGTCTTACTGAATGCGATCTTAAGCTGGCGACCCGTTAATGGCTCCTCGTTAATCATCCAGATATGAACCTTGAGCAAACCGCCGTCGGGTCTGTAGCTGCTGCTCAACTGGTAGACATAATCGGCATCAGAGCAAGGCAACCCCGCCACCACTTCGGCCACGGCTTCGGCTGCTGGTTTGTCGGTTTCATAATCGTCAATATCCAGCATGAACCAACGGCGCGGCACTTCCCGGAGCGTGGGCGCTTCTCCATCCCATTGAGTGTTTGTCGTTCTGCGTTTCGGCTGGTGGTCTTCATCTACTTGAGCCGCACGAATCACGGCGCTGTGTGGATCGTCTGCCAACTGCTTAAGTAACTCATAAAGCTGCTCGATATTCTCGACGGCTTCGGTCTTCATCGTGAAGGTTTTTTGCTTGCTGTAACCAGTTTTGACGCCGCCTGAAAACGTCTTCGTAAGCGGTCGATTCTTATCAACTGCGGTAATTATTGTTATTTCCATATTGGTTTCTCCTAAAAAGGACAGGGTGAAGGACAGGGTAAAGGACAGGGTTAAGGACAGGGTGGACAATAAACGCACAGTAAAAATCCTAAGCCCTTGCTAGCCGTTTTTACTAGGACAGGGTAGGACAGGGTTAAAGTCCACCCTTTTATATAAATGTTAGTCCTTATGTTTTTTTAGCATCTAGAGTAGCCTGCTTCGACCCTTCCGCTTCCACATTTAGCTAAGACGAACTCGACGACTTGCGACCCATTCAGGCCACCCCGGCTACGTGCCATAGCTTTCTTACCCGATGTATTACACGAGTGCCTTTTGTTCTTTCCCCAGCCTTGAGCCTGTAGTTTGCTCTCAAAGTGACTATCACGATTCTTAAGCAACTCCTGATAGGTAAACCCATCGGTATAGCCTAGATGTTCAGCGTGGTCATCCCATAAGTTCTGGTTCATCACATCGAACTCATAGGTCTCAATTAAGTGATCAGCCCCCGTATCACACAGCCCCAAGTATTCCCGTTTAGCTTCGGTTTCAATGGCATCATGAGGCGACCAATCACCTAAATCTATTCCTGCAAGATAGTCCCGAATGTCACTAATGACCCCCGACTCAAGCCAACTAGAATACGCAGAACCAAACGCTTTGCTATCTGCCTTACTCACCTTATGTTCGGCATACTGGCAGATATAAAAGCGACGATCGTCTTGCTCAATAGGTATGTTTGCGCCTTTATCATTGGACGCAAAGAAGAGGCGACTAAACACCCGCTGGCTGTGGGCGTTCTCGAACTTCTTCTCAATCATGTTGGTATCGTCGGCCATCTTTCCCTTAAGCGCTCGATAAGCACCACCACCTATGGACTTACTCTCATCTACCATCGTAAAAAGATTACCATCGTCACCGACCCCGAACCTCGTAAGGTACTGTTCAAGGCTATCCAGTCTCACTGCCTGTTTGTGAAGCACGAGATCCATAGTCCGAAACAATAGCCCTTTACCCGTACCATGCGCAGATCTCACGCTCATGTGAACGCTTGGCCGCTCCTCAGGTTTCTGTACCATATGAGCAAGCCACTTCACCCCCTGATCTCTATCGCACTCCAACGGCCACACACGGCCACACAATTCGATAAACATGCCGACATCACTCGAACCGAAGGCCGTGCCTTCAAGTTCATCAACGGCACCCCCGCTCACATCTAGGTAACTATTAATAGCCCATGTACCGCCGCCCAGATCAATGTACTCGCCGCAATCAGGTCTAAACTCAACATGCTTGATAACCTTGCTATACTTCGCCAGACAACTAGCCTCAAGCGCCCCGAGTCGTATCTGTGCCGCCTGATAATCCATCCCGGCACCACTGTGTCGATTCTTAAAGATAAGCGCACCATTAGGTGTATTTGTCTGATACCACCCACACGCCACAAGACCAGCTGCAACCTCTCTGGCATCACCATAGGCAACCTGTGCCCCTGCTTCTCTATCGACCTCAGCAACTCGCTTAACTTCACTCCTAAGCCGTTCAACTTCATTCTTAGCAGCGACACCCAACTCACGACATTGAGCAACCTCAAGCTTAGCCGCCGCTTTATCACTAGCAGACTCAAGCGCCGTCTTGGCCTCGGCAAGCATCTCCTTTGCAGCACGTTCATCATTAACGGCTGCTGCTAACCTCATTTCTACGTCCATGTTTCGCCCCTTTATCGCCCGGCACATCCTGTGCTAAATACTGTCTGACTATCATCTTGACCAGCTTCTTTGCTGGCATATCGGCATGATTAGCCGCTGCGACTATTCCTTGATAATCATCCCGCCCGAACTCAATCACCATGCGATCACCATAAGGACACTAAGCCCTATCATGAGGCCGAAGTAAGTCCCGAACCCTGCCGCCTGTCTGCTCATGCCTTCACCACTCGATAAATGGTGCTAACGTGAACGCCGAACTTATTAGCGATACTCTGGCGTGTGTACCCATCGGCAACCATTGCCCGGATCTTCTCTTTCTGCGTAGTCGTAAAACAACCTCTTACTTTTAGTTCGCTCATTGGACTATCTCCTTGTAAATACGGTCTCTTTTCTCATGTAGGCGCTGTGCGTCCTGCATCATTTCGCGTCTAATATTCGGTTCCACGAACCACTTATAGCGGTCAACCACCTCATAGTAATCCCACGCTAATTCATTGAGCCTATCGACTCCACACAATAGGTCTCTTGCCCGATCGCTCAAGCGGTCATACGCCTTCTGTTGTTCCATCTGTTTATCTCCCTGTGGTCTCTATACTTATTTTAAGGTGTACTAGATAACAGCAAGGTAAATAGAAGATATCTGCTAGGCATTCCATATAGTTATCAATCACTTACTACTGATAAATACTTGAAAACTAACTACTTCGGCTTAATCATGTGACCTGACTCTCTGAAAAGTCAACTTGCCCCCGGAATCCCGACCCTGTATCATATACAGAAAGCGATACAGAACGCGAAAAGGCAAACTGCTAAGCCACTGATAAATAAGACACCAATAAGGCCACCAATGAACCTACGGTTCAAGGGCTACGCCGGCAACGGTAGTTTGGAGAGCAATTTAAATAAAGAAGGTTCTAGTCGCGAGACCTGAGCAACGGATTAGCCACTGCATTTATGTAGTGGCTTTTTTGTGCTTGAATAAAAGTACGAGGTTCGAGTTCCTAGGAAAAGAGAAACCGTCGTTTACCATGACGGTCTTTTTTTATGGCTAAAAAAACACGGTTCAAAGGGCTCTTTGTTAGGAATAGCGTAAATATTGTGATAACGGTAGTTTGGAGAGAGATTTAAATTAGGAAGAGTATCGAGGTTGGATCCGCGAGTCGTAGGACCGGCTTTAGCCGGGAGCGATGGAGCAAACAAGACACCAAAGATAAATCAGCGTCGACATAAAGCAAATAAATTGATCGGTGTGACTATATTGCCCTATTTATTTAACCAAGTTTTAAGAAAATAGCCGCCATACCCAAGCGTTGTGACAAGGGCAATAATCCACTCATACCAATCTATTATGTCACCGGTTATCAATGAGTGAGCCAGATGGCTCCAAAATACAATAAGTAGAATGATTGGCGAAAGTACTGCTGAAATCATATTATTTCCTCTTACCTTGAGATAGAGTTATTTCACTTCATTAGTCATAGAAAATAGGAAAAAGTTTCAAGCGTTTAATCCGAACTCTTAAATAAATACAAAACTGGATCCTGAGATAAACTCAGGAAGAAAGCCTCCTGAAACTAAGGTTTTGTACTTGAATCGATATCAAACACAAGCGTACACTGAGCCCTCCTATGTATGAATAAGCCGTTGGAACTTATCTTGAAGCAAGTATTTTCATCAAGTTTAGATGCTACAGAGAGCCGTAAGGCTATCCGCACTCAGATCCGCTCAGCACGTCGCAATATCAGCGCAAGTGAGCAGAGTCGCTTTGCAGAGCAAGCTTCGCATTCCATGCTTGCAGAGCTTATTCAACTCAAGGCTAAACATGTCGCCCTGTATCTGACCAATGATGGTGAGCTTGGTACTCAGCGGCTCATTGAGATGCTCTGGCAACGAGGAGTCAAGGTATACCTGCCACGCCTACACCCATTTAGTAAAGGCAATCTGCTGTTTCTGGCATACACCTCATCGACACCTTTAGTACAGAACGCCCTGAAAATTTGGGAGCCAAAGCTAGATATCACTCAGCTGATATTGCTGCATCAATTAGATGTGGTGGTGACGCCTCTGGTCGCTTTTGATTTGGCGGGTAACCGTATGGGGATGGGCGGTGGATTTTATGATAGAAGTTTAGCAAATTGGTCATTAATCGGTAAACCTTATCCAATCGGCTTCGCGCATGATTGTCAGCAAGTCGCTACATTACCCTGTGAGCATTGGGATGTGCCCTTACCTATGCTGGTTACCCCCACTCGGGTGCTGAAGTTTGATCCAAAACTCTAGACACCTAGGTTCTGGTTCTAGGCTCTAGTTCTAATTCCTAGGACCCTGTTTTAACTCTTGCTGCCAATAGGCGTTTGTCTCGAAACCGTGCAGTTTGAGAATACGCTCGACGCTACCATCTTGCTTCATCTCATTGAGGCCGTTATTAAACTGCTTGATAATCTCTTTATGATCCCGCCTATTTCTAGATACCCCAAAGTGAAACAACTCTACACTGAAGGGGGCACCAATCACCTCAAATTCGTCACGATAGTCGATGGCGTTTTGACTGATTAGAAACTCTGCAACACCTTGGCTAATCAATATCAGATCTGTGCGACCAAGATGGAGCTTTTTAAGATTTTCACTATCAGAGCTACCCTCCTCAGTGGTTAATCCAGCTTCATCAAATGCTGCTGGGTTAGCATAGCCTCGTCCGACACCGATTATGTACTGCTTTAAATCACTCAGCTGATCGAAGCTAATGTCTCTATCTATGCGTTTATATAGCACAACTTGCACCGATAGTAAGGGCTGAGAGTATTCCACCCACTCCTCTCTAGATTGTCTAAACCAGATCCCTACAATCCCATCTGCATAGCCCGCCTTAGTGAGTAGTACGGCGCGTGAAAAAGGGAAGAAACGATGGGTAACACTCAGGTTTGCGCGTAACAGGGACTCATGGATCAGATGTGAAACCACGCCATAGTTTGGTAATTGGTTGGAGTAAAATGGTGGATACTCATTAGAGACAAGCTTAAGGGGATCCTCTTTTGCATAAACGGCTGTAGAGATGATGCAACTAACCAGAAGTGCAATAAAAGGTAAAGTTCGCCTTAAAACACAAATTGGCTTTACCATATCCCCACTCCCTGCCTGAGCCATTAATCCCATGAACTATGTCATTATCCATCTCTAGTCATAGTCACTCTCTATTCATAGAAAAGTATAGCTAATAAAATGACAACAATAGCTGGAACAAACTTGCAATGAAACGATTGGGCATCAGTTAAAATATGACACAAAGATAGAAAGAGAGAGGTGACTTTCATAAACAATGATTAAGCTTTGACTCAGATAAACACCACCTTTTCTATGTTAACCTCAATCTATTGACACCTATGGTCAATTCTTAAGGAATAGAATGAAATTTCAACTCATAGCCATCTCGCTGATTGCGTTCAGCATCAGTGCTTGCTCAAAGCAAGACACAACAGCCGAACAAACACCCGCTGCAAAAGCTGAAGTAGCAAGAACACTGGCTCAAGTTGAGCAACTCCCAGTTGGAGATACTAGCCGTACCTCACTGGATTGGAACGGTACCTATTCAGGCGTCATTCCTTGTGCCAGCTGTGAAGGTATTAGTACCGTGCTGACGTTAGAACTTGATAACAGCTATGTTTTAGAAACATCCTATTTAGGTGAAGCGGAGCCAGGACAAAAAACTAAAGTGTTTGCTGAATCTGGCTCCTTCGAATGGAATAAGACAGGCAATACGATCAGCCTGATGGGCGATGCGAGTCGTCAATCACCGCAACAGTTTCAAGTGGGTGAAAACCAGTTGTTCATGCTAGACAACGAAGGCAAACGCATCACAGGCTCTCTGGCCAATAACTATCGATTAGCTAAACAAGATTAAGCATTTCCGGCTTTAGCCGGAATACGACATCATCAATTTAACTCTTCACTCCTAGGCACTAGATCCTAGGAACAAGTTTAAACCTGCCAATCAATCGGCTTAGTGCCTAGCGAAGTTAAAATCTCATTGGTTTTTGAGAAATGCTGGCAACCGAAGAAGCCTCGGTAAGCCGATAATGGCGAGGGATGAGGACCCGACAAAATATGATGCTGTTTGGCGGTGATCACCTTGCCTTTTTTCATCGCATGAGCGCCCCACAAGATAAAGATAATCGGTTTTTTTTGCTCATTAAGCAGTTTAAGCGCATTAGAGGTAAAGGTTTCCCAGCCCGATTTAGCATGGGAATGCGCCTTAGCTTGTTCAACGGTAAGCACTGTATTTAACATCAAGATCCCTTGCTCAGCCCAGCTTGAAAGGTGGCCGTGTTCAGGGGTTTTAAATCCAGGTATATCCGTCACTAGCTCTTTATACATATTGACCAAAGAAGGTGGCGTTTTCACCCCGTGCTTCACCGAAAAGCAGAGGCCATGAGCTTGATTCGGTCCATGGTACGGATCTTGGCCTATGATCACCACGCGTACCTTATCTAGCGGGGTTTTATCGAATGCGGTAAACACTTCCTCTTGTGGCGGGAATATCGCCTTGCCACTGTCGCATTCAGCTTGAACAAATGACGCTAATTTTTGGTAATAGGCTAACCTTTTCTCTGCGTCTATAAAGGTGTTCCAATCTGTGTGTAAAGCCATGTTGTCCTTATTACTAGTTAGATACACCCATTAGGAATATCGCCAACATCAGCAACACACCGTAAAAAGGCACCGCACATAGTTTTAAAATAGATAAAAGTGTTACAATCGTCCTATCAAAATTGATACGGTTATTATGATAGATGTTCTGCCTCACCAACAAAACTTGTGTTAATACTCCCAGCCCTAATAGGGTACAGACTAGTGCTGTGATGAATAGCCACAGAAGTAGAAATAGCAAAGCAGCAGGCTTTACCTTAATCGAACTTGTTGTGGTGATCATTATACTTGGAATTCTTGCTGTCGTCGCAATGCCTAAATTTATCAATATATCTGAAGATGCACACGTATCAACGGTCAAAGGCACTGGCGGCGCATTCAAATCAGGAATCAACCTTGCCCATAGCGTATGGGCTGTACGTGTGGGTTCGGGACCTGCCGACGACTTACCGACTTTTGGCGATAATGAGTCTGGTGAGATGGACTTTAATGATAACGGTTGGCCTGCACAGCATTGGGGAACGGCGGATTCAGAAGGCGACTCTCCTCAGCTCGACAACACCGATGACTGCATTTCAGTTTGGCAAACAATTTTTGCAGGCGACGAGCCAACTGTCTCAAATGATATCAGCAATGAGACCGACTATGTGGCGGTTTATAATTCTGATAACTCGTGTACTTATACCTATTCAGCCAACACTAACCTGAGTATCACTTATGACTCTCTCGACGGCAGTGTAACTATCGATGCAGATCCTACATAAAAACTAAAAACGATAATTGTATAGAAAGGCGTAACTAAACCGCATGAAAAAAGTCGCAGGCTTTACCCTGATTGAGCTGGTCGTGGTGATTATCATCTTAGGGCTCTTAGCGATCGTCGCCCTACCCAAATTTATCAACATCAAGCAAGATGCTCAGGTATCGACGCTGCAAGGAACTGGTGGAGCATTTGCAGCAGGGATTAAACTTGCCAATGTAAAATGGGCTGCCGAAGGAAACTCTGGTCCCGTTGATAATTTGCAAGTCTACGATGGTGGACAAGCAGGACAACTCGATATCAATTTATGGGGTTGGCCAGCACAAAATTATCCACCCTTTGAATCTAGCCCCAGACTGAATAATACCAACGACTGCATGTCAGTATGGCGAACAGTGCTACAAGATGCGCCTACCGTTTCGACCTCAATCGATGTTGCCGACTCAGATTACCGCGTGAGCTACATCTCCCCAGACCAATGCCAATTCTTCTTCAATGAGTTGCCAGCATTATCTATCTATTACGATTCTCGCGATGGTTCAGTGATCACAGATTCAGATCCAACGACATAGAAGCTCAAGGAAAGGTCCTAGGTCCTAGGTCCTAGGTCCTCCAACCCTGACCCAGATCTCATATAAATGATAAGAGTGCTTCATTAATGGCTAATTTACGTTAGTATTCGGTCACGAAAATTTCGATTACCTTCTTATTAAACTATTATAAAATAGCGAGAGCATTATGTCAGAAGCAGAAAAAGAGACCACAATCTTTCAATTGGCCGATCAGTTTATTGCCCTTGCCAATGAGTTAAGTGCGAAAGAACAAGATGTTAGCAAAGTAGGCACAGCAATGCGTTTTGCAGCCTCTCGTTTCAATGCGTTCGAAGCATCTCTTAAGTCTGCCGATCTGTCTGCAGAAAGAGATAATGCCATTGAATGGTTTACTAGCGAATACAAAGAGATGCTTACAGACAATCTGAATGATCATATTAAAAACCCGCCAGCATCTTCAAAGCAAGAGGCTAAAGAGCCAGCATCTTCAAAGCAAGAGGCTAAAGAGCCAGCTAATGATGACGCGGTTCAAGTTTTTACTAGTTAAGAAAAGTTTCTAGGTGCTAGGATTGAGTTCCTAGGACATAGCTCGGAGCGCTATCTCGCTCAGAGAAAGAATAATGCCATCGTTCAGTGAATCACTGCGATGGCATTTTAATTTCTAGGACTTAATTCCTAAGTCCTAGAACCTAGGAACTAGCGCCTCATCCCTCGCAACCTCCAACCTAAATCGTCACTATTACCCGTACAGCTAACAAGATAAGTACCACGCCCGATAGTTTATCGATTAATGCCGCCTTGGCTCTAAGCTTTGGCAACACTGACTTGTGAGATAACACCATAGCAATCACTGTGTACCACAAACCATCGATGATCAGCGGAGTAAAAACGATTAACGACTTGCCCCATAAGCTGTCAGCTACCATCACAAATTGACTAAACAGCGCCAGAAAAAACAGTAATATTTTAGGGTTAAACAGTGAGATAGCTAAACCATCTCTCGCTGCAGTAAGTGCATCAGTCGACTTACCCGCCGCTAACTTCTGTGACATGCCGCCTTTTGAACGTAACGCTTGCACGCCCATCCAGGCCAGATAAAGCGCACCCATGATGGCAATGCCATTAAAGACCATAGGGGCTTGTTTAAGCACCACTGCCAATCCCAACAAGGTGACTAAGGCATAGATACCTATGCCGATAGAGTGAGCCCAAGCACAGATAATCCCCTTATCTCTGCCTCCGCCTAAGGTGTGCCTCACTACCATGGCCAAACTCGGCCCCGGAGACATGGCGCCTAAACAACAGATGGCTACCAAACTAAGCCAAGCAGTAAAACTCATACTATTTCCCTAACCTTCAAATTTTCAATGAATCGATACCAGTCACAATAACTCACTCAAATAGCTTACAAACATTACCGAGTCTAAGCAAAACTCATTTTAAGTCGCGCACCTTTTCCCTTTGAGGTGGCCCTTAACTTTGGGAGCAACAGACATAAAAAATGGCTGCGTGTGCAGCCATTTTCATTTCAGGTGTTAGTCGCTATTCACACTCACTACTAGAAAGTGTAGTTAACACGACCGTAGTAGAATCCACCGTTATAATCGAATGGCCCACTTTCATAATAAACGCCACCAAGCTCGCCTAAAGTACCATCTTTCAGCTTGTGCGCTTCTTGATCAAAGATGTTATTCGCACCTACTGAGAAAGTTAAACTGTCAAGCACTGCATAGCTCACTTCCAGATCAATGGTCACAGCTGCATCTGCCACTTCAGATCCCCATTCAGTAGTATCATCGGCGTGAGTTGCATAATATTCGCCGAAGTAATTAGCTCTAAGTGTAGTACGTAACCTTTCCCATGATTGCCCCCACGTGAATGTCGCTCTATGAGCTGGAATACCGTCCTCTAAACGACGAACTTTTCCTTCATCAGTTGTATCGGGATCAAATTTATCAACGCTGGTATCGGTCCATCCATAAGCCAAACTGAGGTTAGCATCGCCACTTAAGAATGCAGCCTCATAAGAACCGACGATATCGATGCCTTGCGTGGTTGTATCAAAGTCATTGGTATAAAAGGTCACTGCAGAGATAAGCTCTGGATGCTCAACGCCAGCTTCTCTAAGCTCATCGTAATCCTCCTCCTCTACCGTGATTTGACTCGACTGAGCAATACGCCCACTCACTTCAATGTTGTAATAATCTACTGTTAAAAAGAAATTCTCGTACTCAAAAACAGTACCTAAGGCATAACTTATAGATTCTTCAGGGTTTAACACTTCACCACCATAGAAAGCCGCAAGCGGATTAGTTGGAGGCGCTATGAAGGTCTGGATCAGGTCCCCATTCACGATTGAAGTTTGTGTATTAACAACGTTCTCTTGACCCACTGTTGGCGCTCTAAACCCCGTGCTGTGAGAAGCTCGAAATGATAGGAAGTCTGTCGCAGAATATTGAGTCGAGATTTTGTAGTCAAGTGTGTCTCCGAAGGTAGAGAAGTCTTCATAACGCAGTGCTACACCCAATAACCAATCATCAGTAATGTAGCCTTCAACATCAGCGTAGACACCAATGTTATTGCGAGAGTTTTTACCTGCCGACTCAGGACCAAAACCTTTAAAGCCATGAGAACCAATATTGAAACCTTGATCAGCATAAGGTCCAGCTATCCAAGATGCTTCTTCACCTTGTGTGATCTCAAATGACTCCTCTCGCCACTCAAAACCTGTCGCAAAGCTTATGTCCTCAAGGCTGCCAATAGAAAACAGTCGTGAAAAATCAATATTGACTGTTGTTTCAGCCTGCTCATAAGCCCCTGTCTCAAAATCTGTTGGTGTATCTAAGCCTAGAGATGGGTTTAATGAATTACGTAAGCTAAACGTCGATTTGTTATTTCCCATTCCAGCACTGGCATCATAACTCCACTCACCAATATCACCTTTTACACCAGCAAAAAATGAATGGTCTTCTACAGTACCGGCAAATTGAGGTGTATATCCGCCCGGCCTAACCTGATTCATAGAGAAACAATTCGGGTCGGCTAACATGTCCAGATACGCCTGACTCGTCAGTACGTTGCCGTCAACAGTATTGCCATTAGCGTCCGTTACTTTAGGGATCGGAACCACATTACAGGTAGACTGATCACCATTTACGGCACCAACCAATAACGTCTCACCATCATCGACCGAATAGACGTTGCCACGGTTATGCGGATTACGATAATAAAAACCGCCCACGACATCTCTTGAAGACAAGTTACCAAATGCATAAAGTTGAACATTTTCATTAATATCAAAACCTGAATTTACAAATACAGTGTAATCATCTTTGATTTCAGGATTACCCCAGACTTGAGCGGGGTCATTAACATCAGTATTGCCCTGTTCTATCAGGTTTGCAGCATCAGGACGCTGGACACTTCGACTCGTCGCATCTGCTGTTTTATATTGAGCACTGATATTAACAAAACCACTGTCAGTAAGAGGTAAGCCAATATTGCCATCAATCGTTGTTGTCGCACCATCACCTTCGTAATACTCACCTTGACTGACAGTAATCGAGCCACCTTCGGCATCATCTTTTAAAACAAAGTTCATCACACCTGCAATCGCATCAGAACCGTATTGCGCTGAAGCACCATCTCTTAAGACTTCTACTTGTTTTAATGCAGCCCCTGGAATAACTGAAATATCTGGGCCCTGAGCACCATCATTAATACCACCGCCCTGAAATGCAATCACAGAAGCACGATGACGACGCTTACCATTAACTAATACCAAGGTGCTATCTGAAGGCAACCCCCGTAGGTTAACTGGACGCACTAAGGTTGCAGCATCACTGATTGGCTGTGCTCTTGAGTTAAAAGAAGGCACTGAGGTCACTAACATATCAATCATGTCAGTTGAGCCATTCTTTCTTAAATCTTCGCTATCGATAATATCGATAGGAACTGGTGAGTCACCAACTGAACGTGGCGCAGCTCGTGAACCTATGACTGCAATTTTTTCTACGTTATCTAGCTTTGTCTCTTCTTCAGCCATAGCTTGTGTGCTGATCGAGGCCCCGGATAGCGCAATTGAAACCGCTAAGCTCAATGAGCTCACGGTAAATCTTTTTTTGTTATTCATGGTTTTTAATCTCATTTAATTATTATAATTTTTCTGACCATTGCGCTAAAAAGAGCACGTTCAACCCTGAACAAAAATGGTACCCCCAGAAAGTAATGATAAACATTACCAATACTTTTTATAACAAAAATAAAACAAGATCCATTTTTAATTTATTAAGGTCTAAAGTAAGAAAAAAAGTTTATGCACAAAAAGCGACTTTTGGTGACTTATTATTCGAGGTTAACTGAATATAAATTCTAAACTTATTATTCACCCAACGTTTAAAACAGTCAAAACTGAAACAATTATTTAACAAGATTATTTGTACCCATTCGAAACATCTACAGTTTTAAATAAGTAGCCACTCCAAGTAACGAACAAAAATCAAACTAAAACCTAAGTGAGAAAGATCCGAGTAAAACAAAAGCTAAAGACGTTAATACTGCAGGAATCGTTAAAGAAATAGCTGAGAAGTAATACCAAAGGGGTAACTAAATAGTTCACGATATATCGCGTGTTTATATTTTTGATTACACTGTAGATGAACTTGATGCTTTTAAGGTGACTAGATGACCGACTCAACTCAGCTAAATATCGATAGCCATGCAGACTTTCTCCCGGAAAATAAATTGCTGCTCAACGCCGTAGGCGAAGGTATTTACGGATTCGATCTTAACGGTAATGCGGTATTTATCAATCCTGCAGCCGAGCGCATGACAGGCTGGAAAAATGAGGAGCTACTTGGACGTAATATCCATGACTGTCATCACCATAGTCATGCCGATGGCAGTCATTACCCTCAAGAAGAGTGTCCAATCTACAATACCTTGAATGATGGTATCGCCAGAGAGATCAGTCATGATGTCTTCTGGCGCAAGGACGGCAGCAGCTTTCCAGTTCACTATACGTCGACACCGGTTTACAAGTCCGGAGAACTCATCGGTGTTGTCGCGATATTTCGTGACATCACAGTACAGAAGCAGACTGAAGACTCACTCAGACAGGCTTTAGAACAAGTTCAAGCCATGTCAGAGAAGCTAGCCAACGAAAACCACTATTTACTTGCTGAGCTGGCAGACAGAACGGGCGATGTAGGCATATCGGGTGAGAGCGACATCATTAAGCAGATGATTTCACAGATAAAGCTGGTAGCAAACACTAGCAGTACCGTGTTGATCACGGGTGAGAACGGCACAGGTAAAGAACTAGTAGCACGTAACCTACACAAGTTGAGTGACCGCAGTGACAAACCTATGGTTAGCGTTAATTGTGCCGCATTTTCTCCGGCTCTATTAGAAAGTGAGCTGTTTGGTCATGAGAAAGGCGCATTTACCGGTGCGATAAGTAGACGTAAGGGCCGTTTCGAGTTAGCAGATAAGGGCACCCTATTTCTCGATGAAATAGCAGAATTGAGCCTAGAAGCACAGTCTAAGCTGCTCAGAGTCATACAAGAACAGGAATTTGAACGTGTCGGAAGTAGTGAATCAATCAAACTCGATATCAGGTTAATTGCTGCTACTCATCACGATTTACTAAAGCGAGTCGATCAAGGTTTATTTCGTATGGATCTTTTCTATCGTTTGAATGTTTTTCCTATCAAGGTTCCCCCGCTCAGAGAGCGTCCTAATGATATCCCTTATTTAGTCAGTCATATTGTCAACGAACTCAATAGAAAGTTAGGCAAAAAGCTCAAAGGTGTTAGTAAGCAAAGCTTGAAAAACCTCATGGCTTATACATGGCCAGGTAATGTGAGAGAACTGCAAAATGTACTTGAAAGGTTTAGTATTCTTGCGGATAGTCAGATTTTACGGATCCCGAAAATCACCATTTCAAACACTGAGGCAACGGCCAGCAGATCTCGAACCTTAAGTGAATTAGAAGCCGAGCATATCACACACACTCTGCAGCAACTCAATTGGCGGATTTCAGGCCCCCTCGGTGCTGCAGCCTTATTAGGCTTGCCGGCTAGCACCCTAAGATCACGTATGAAGAAATTAGGCATTCAACGCACCACTTAGTTGATAGCCTCCCTATGTAACACGACTAACGTCACCACAGAAAAGTCACGACATATGACACAAACGCGATATATCGTGACACGGGGGTTTAAACTAATTTTTAATTCACTAGTTTTCAACTGGTTAACAGCAACTCATTCTGGCCTCAGGCTTGCATTAGATTATTCACTTTGAAGCCTATTCACATTAAAGCTTATCGTCTTTGTGTGAGAGTAAGTCGCCGAGATCAACAATGAGTAAAACCAATAATCTAGCCGATAGTGATCTGCTATCGACGAATAGCAAACGAGATGAATTTTCAATAAAAACAAATACCCATGAGTCTATTGCTATAAAACAGATCCCAAGTCGCTCACCCAATACGCAGCCGAACGCCAGAAACACTAAGATCCATATTAGGGAGCAAAAAGGCTTTTTTCAGCGTATAAGAACAGGATTGAATAGCCTGTTAGTGGTACTTTTCTTTCTTATGCCGCTTATTCAATATCAAGGCAGGCAAGCCGTTTTGTTCGATCTTGAAGAGCAAAACTTTTTCTTTTTCGGTACCACGCTTTGGCCTCAAGACTTTACTTTACTGGCTTGGATTTTAATTACCGCCGCATTTCTACTTTTCTTTATTACTACCTTTTTAGGTCGTGTCTGGTGCGGTTACTTATGTCCACAAACCGCTTGGACATTTATATTTGTCTGGGTTGAAAATAAAATTGAAGGTAACCGCAATAAACGTCGAACCTTAGATAAGGCTCCTTGGAATAAGAATAAAATTATTAAGCGAGTGAGTAAGCATCTTATTTGGGGGATCATTGCTCTGTTCACCGGTTGTGGTTTTATCGCTTATTTCGTGCCAGCGCAGACTGTTTATCCGCAAATTTTTAGCGTTAATGCCAGCTTTTTACTCACTGCTTGGGTATGGTTCTTTGCCATCTGTACTTACGTTAACGCTTCATTGATGCGAGAAATGGTCTGCCTACACCTTTGCCCCTATGCTAGATTTCAATCATCTATGTTCGACGCCAACACCATCACTGTGGCCTATGACGCTACAAGAGGAGAGTCCAGAGGACCACGTAAGCGCAAACAAGAAACCAACTTAGGTGATTGTGTCGATTGTAATTTATGTGTCGATGTCTGCCCGACGGGTATCGATATTCGCAACGGATTACAGTATGAATGCATCAACTGTGGGGCTTGCGTCGATGCCTGTAACCAAACCATGGACAAGTTCGGTTACCAAAAGAACTTAATCGGCTATCGCAGTGATAACGATTTGGCAGGTAACAAAAATGCACCGCTTAAATCGCTAAAATTTTCTGGTTATGGGATCTGTATTTTGATTATGCTGGCTGTTATTTCAGCCGATATTTATCTGAAGAAAGACATTCAACTCAATGTGATCAGAGACAGAATGAACCTATATCGTGAAACCTTGGACGATAAAATTGAAAATAGCTTTACCCTTAAGATCCGTAATAAGACTCAGGAAAAAAAGATATACCAGATAAACATAACTGGAGATATGGACTATCGACTCAATGGCAGTAGGTTTGTGACAGTAGAAGCAGGAGAGCAGGTAACTCACCCTATTACAGTGGTCATTGACTCCACCTTTTATGCTACTGGTATGGGTACAGATAGCCATGCTGGACATGCAAACATAAGCTTTAAGATCGTCGATATCAGCCTTACCAGTAATCAAGTGTCTCAAGAATCTAACTTTTTCACTCCATAAAACAAAGAGAAAGGCTGCTACCTTAACCAGGTAGTAGCCTCACTCCCCTTATAAAGCGTCTCAACACCTCACTATATAGAGTTAAAACTCTAAAGTTAACATGGTGTTATCCCAATCAATTTATTGTGATCTAATTCACAATTTTAGTTGACCTTATCCTATTTTTAGCTCTAATCTAAACGCCTGTTTGATTTTTTAAAAATATAGCATTGCTAAACATAAATAACGCTATTTGACGATTAGATGACAACAAGGGTTTAAGGCATGGCATACGATTCAGATCCAACTCTCGACCTCACTCAATACACATCACTTATCGATTTGATTGAGCAAGCCAGTGAAAAGTATGCCGATAAAACGGCCTATGCCTGTTTAGGCCATCACAGTACGTTTAGTGATATAGAGCGTGACTCACGCTACTTTGCCGCTTATCTGCAAAATATTCCAGGCTTGAGAGTCGGAGATCGTATTGCTATTCAGCTGCCTAATATCACCCAATACGTGATTGCGGCTTACGGTGCAATTCGTTCAGGTATGGTGCTGGTAAACACCAACCCGCTATATACCGAACGCGAGTTAACCCATCAATATAATGACTCAGGCGCTAAAGTCTTAGTCGTACTGTCGGATCTACTACCAAACCTTGAGAATGTAGTTGCCAACACAAGAATAGACACTGTCATTTCGACTCATGCGGCGGATCTGCTCGCACCTCAGGCACAACCAGAGGTTAGCTTTGAAACACATAAACTGTTAGATGTTTTAGCCCTGGGAAAAAGTCTCCCATTTGAACGCTTAAGCGCCAACTTAACCGAGCTTGCAGCACTGCAGTATACCGGTGGCACTACCGGATTATCTAAGGGTGCGATGCTTAGCCACTGCAATTTAATTGCGAATGCGATGCAGATAAAATCACGCTTGAGCGACAAGTTAGTAGAAGGTGAGGAGATATTTGTTGCACCACTGCCTGTCTACCATATCTATGCCTTCATGGTGAATCTAGTGCTGTATTTCGAGCGCGGTTGTTGTTCTGTTCTGGTACCTAACCCAAGAGATATCTCATCACTTATCAAGACACTATCAAACTACCCTTTTACTGGCTTCGCTGGGCTCAACACCCTGTTTGTCGGTTTGTGTCATCAGCCAGAATTTAAAGCGTTAGATTTTAGCCACCTTAAGGTCACCATCTCAGGTGGCACGGCCCTAACACAAGCAGCTGCGAATATGTGGCAAGAGACCACCAAGTGCACCATATCTGAAGGCTATGGCTTATCCGAAACCTCTCCGGTTGTGTCACTCAACGCGCCCGGTCTTGAGCAGTTAGGCACCATTGGTAAGCCCGTCATTGATACTTGTGTAAAGATCCTCGATAACGATGATAATGAAGTGCCTCAGGGCGAAACTGGCGAACTGGCAGTCAAGGGCCCTCAGGTAATGAGTGGCTATTGGAACAAGCCCGAAGAGACTGCCCAGGTAATGACCAAGGACGGCTATTTCAAAACGGGTGACATTGCCTTAGCGACGAAAGACGGTCTGCATAAGATAGTCGATCGTAAGAAAGATATGATTATTGTCTCAGGCTTTAACGTCTATCCAAATGAAGTCGAAGATGTGCTGGCTAATCATGAGTCTATACTGGAATGTGCCGTTATCGGCATTAAAGATGAACGCAGCGGCGAAGCGGTAAAAGCCGTTATTGTGTTAGCTGATCAAGCTGCTGATACTGATGCTGCAAAGCTCGCTATCACAGCATACTGCCGAGAGCAGCTTACCGCTTATAAAATACCGAAACAGATAGAATTTATGGCAGCACTGCCTAAATCGACAGTGGGCAAAATCTTGCGTAGAGAGTTAAGAAAAAGCTAAGAAAATGACCAACAAGGTACGAGTTCCTAGGTCCTAGGAACTCGTACCTTGCTTCATCTACAATCCCTCTAACCACTCCTTAATAACAGGCCTGACATCTGGGCTGACGACTATGCCCATATGGCTTAAACCTGGCAATACCTTCACTTGAGTCTTTTGACTGTTAACAGCATGCTTAGTGATTAATCCCTGATACTTATCGGCAAACATGGTCTCATCTTTGCTGCCAGCAAGGAGCAATAAGGGCTGAGTCAGCGCACTTAAATCTTTGCCATAATCCCTTGGAGCAAATGAGGTGTTAAGCCTGTAGGAGTAAGCGAGTGTTTCAGTGCCATTTCGTACCTCTGGGGGCATATTAAACTCGATACTGATCAGATGGTTTAAGCCATGAATACCGATATTATTTAGCATACTCAAACCAATAATTCTGGCGGTATAGGGCTTAGCCCAACCACCCGCATTGGGCCGAGTTGTAGACGCGTTATAATAGACAAATGGTGCCAGCAGCAGATAGGCATCGGCCAATTGCCCATGTGTGCCACCTGCGAAACGGATCGCTAAGCCACCGCCAGATGAGTGGCCGCCCATGATGATGCTGGAACCGGGCGAGTCCTGTTTTATCCCTATAATCAGATCGGTAAGGTCATCTTCGAACTGGCCGATATAATCGATATCTCCGCGCCGCTTAGGGTTAACGCCATGGCCACGCAGATCCGGCGTGTAGACCTGCGCCAAGCCCTGCTCACTGATAAATTTGGCCAGCGGATAAAACTGTTGGCTGTGCCAGCCGGAGCCATGGAGTAAAATTAACACCTTATCCGAGTCTGAAGAGTAATACCGATATTGAAGCTGGCCTTCCCCTCTTGTGCCATAGCTTTGCAGTGGCGGCATCTGGCTGTAGTCGATAAGCATTTCACTGAAGTTAATACCGGCTTGCTTATCAGACGTATCTGCTTCGTCAGGTTCTGATGATGACACACCAAACAGGGTAAGACTCATCGCGATAACAAGGTAGCCCCCCATAGATAACAGCACAGAGAATAGTACTTTTTTTATCACTTTATTCATAAAGATCCCTCTTCTATAAAATGTGTCAGCTCACTTCTGGCACCAGTTTCTGTTTGAAGATTATCTCGGGTGGTCGATCACACACGACTTCGACACAATCATCACTGGTCGTTATAAAATAGGAGAATCCATCATCGCTGCCCATGGCAAAACTCACCGGACTCTCTTCACTCCAGCCATGACCTTTAACTTTGAAACAGTTATGCTCCGTCTTCTTCTCAGCCCAGATATCCAGCAAACCTCCCTCATCTAACACCCGAAACGCCGATGCAGATAGGAATCTCAATTCATACACCCCCTCAGTTTCCAGATGAAATACCGTAAGGGTTAATATCTCTTTCGAGCCTGTCGGTATCGGCAGGCGATAGGTTTCCCCTCCGGGATAACTAACGCTCCATTCGTCTCCGCCCCACATTGCGTTAACGAGAAATAACTCTCCCTGATTGAAAGGGGTGTCCCAAGTATCAAACATCATAGGTAAATAGTCTCCACTCATATCAGTCCATCATATTCGCTCGTAACTCTAATCTTCTGGGCCTTCGCGGCTAAAGCCGCTCCTACACTTGCTGCTTACAACTCCAAGGCCCTAGCTCGTAGCTCGTAGCTCGTTATACAGTCTCAGTGATCAACTGCAGGCTGGCAAACTTGCGATATCGATACCATCCAACTCAATGCTGCCACTGTCTAAGCAATAAAATCGCTGCTGCAGTTCAAACAGCCTCCTCTTTTGGCCCACCAAAGTAGGTAAGCCCCAAGGCAATGCTTAGGTAGATGGCAATATGCGCTCATTGACATCATGTCCCCATCATCAGATAAGTTCAATCATAAGTTAGTTTGCTTCGAATGAAGCATGATGGCATTTTGTCTTTGCTTCATTAGGATGTGTTGGTATTTGGGAATGTGTTTGAAGGTCTAACCTTCAATGTCACCTATCGCTTCCCAGCGGGGGGTGTGCAGATGCTTCTATGACACACTGCAAGTACATCCTTGTAAGTTCGGCCGTGACACGGACGGTCACAGCCGCATCTACACTTGGGGTTTAACAAGCAGTCCTACCTTGTCCAATCGGAGTCTTTTGTTACTTTTGAAAGTGTGACAGTCCGATTTTTATTGTGCATGTGGCATAATGGCATTCATTAGATAACAGATAGCTAGATAGCTAGATAACAGAGAGCAACAATGGACAACGAACAAGACAGCTACATGACTCAAGAGATGTTAATTGAAACCGTCGAAAATCAGATCGCCGACGGTGAACCCCAAAAGGTAAAAGCAACCTTGATGCGTTTAGTCATGACAGGAACGTCCCGTGAAGAAGCGATTCAATGGATAGCCTGCGCACTGGCTGTGGAAATATTCGACATAATGAAAAATGAAACCACTTTTAACGCAAAGCGTTATGACCAACATTTGGATGCATTACCGAATATGGATTGGCTAGACGATTAAGCTGGCCTTTGAATGAAGGCTGATTACATTTTTGTTGGCTCATTGGGCTATGTGGGTACTTGATGGTGAGTTTTAGCAACTACATCGTGGCCCATTGCGAGGCCGATTAAAAGGGGATGGGTCCATTCCATTATCCATGTTTCGGAAGCTCGCAGCTGCATCTACACAGGTTGTTTAACAAGAATATTTCTCTTGTTAGCTAAGCGCATTGCTATGGAAGTATGATCTCGGAAACAGATCAATTATTACGATCCTTTTGTTTTTAATCATTACTAGAAAGCCTATGTATTACTTCCAGCACTCAGGACCGAAAATATCAAAGTCAGATTCATCATCAGTATGCATAAACAACCGAATTTCTTTACCTTTATTAGTGGTAATTAAATTAATATTATTACCGCTAAATAAGGGCGCGTAGTGCAAGGTCTCATCTATAGTTGTAGTAGCATAACCTCTGAAATCAACTATATGCTCAACTGTTTCTCCCACTTTTAAAACATACCAGTCGTACTGTTCATAATTTGGTTTAGCTTTGTATTTAAGGTTTATTGCTTGCCCTTCTGGGTCTGTATACAAAGATAAACCAGCATAGATTGGATCAAACTTTGATTTATCCATATAGTGAGGATCAACAAGTAAATGTTGCCCAGAGACATTGGTAAAACTTAGTGTAATCTGACCCTCAGCAGTACATAAAGGAGCAATACCTACGGTTATATAGCTGCCATCATTGCTTGTTGAACTTGCTACCGCTGCATTAGCAACAAATGTAAAAGTCACAGCTGCCATCATAGTCATAAAGTTCTTCATAAATATTCCCCTAGGGTCTGATCAAAAAGTAAGCGCTATTGAGTAATATCTCTAGTGGGTCTGCTCTTAGGCGTTTATTTGCTGGGAGCTAGTGGGGTCAGTGTATACTTTAATTCCCCACACTTAACCTAGTAGCAGTCAGGAAGTCTCTCACTTCCTCTGAACTAGCTCTATTGGAGGAAGTGTTAGGTTGCCATACACCTCATAAAGTAAATAATCGCTTTATGACCTTTAACCCTAACAACATTTTGTCCAGAAATGAGTTGCTGCCAGTAAGCTTAAATCCGGAGCCGTACCTTTCTTTAAATCAATAAAGTGTGAACGCGGCTGTGACCTTCCGTGACATGGATGTCACGGCAGAGCCCACAGGAATTGTGCTTGCGGCGAGTCACAGATAATGGAATGGACCCATCCCCTTTTAATCGGCCTCGCAATGGGCCACGATGTAGTTGCTAAAACTCATCAGAAAGAGGACGGGTCCACTATGAAGATTACTACAATTGGTTTAGATATCGCAAAGTCTGTTTTTCATTTTGTTGCAGTAAATCAGGCTGGCAAGCTAGTAAAAAAGAAGATGCTCAGGCGAAAAGATGTGATGTGCTTTGTTGCCAAGATAGAGCCATGCCTAATAGTCATGGAGGCCTGTGGTAGCGCAAACTATTGGGCTAGGGAGTTTCAAAAACTCGGGCACCAAGTGAAGTTAATCGCGCCACAATTTGTCATTCCCTATCGACAAGGGAATAAGAATGATTATAACGATGCCCTTGCCATTGCTGAGGCTGCCCAAAGGCCGAACATGCGCTTCGTACAACCAAAGCCTGTTGAACAGCAGGATGTACAGATGCTTCACCGAATGAGGCAGCGTTTAAACAAACAGTCTACAGCTTTAGTCAACCAAGTCAGAGGCATGCTGGCAGAATACGGCATCGTAATAGCGAAAAGCAAAGCGGCATTTAGAAAAGCGTTTCCTGACATTTTATCTGATGAAAACAATGAGCTGACAGTGAAAGGAAGATACATATTTCGTCAGTTGCATGACGAGTTTAGCGATATTGAGAAACGTCTAAAAAGCTGTGATATGCAGATAGTAGAAGAGAGAAATACAAACCCAGTTTGCCAGCGTATAGAGACATCGCCAGGTATAGGCCCTATCACCTCTACTGCTTTTTACGCAGCCGTAGGGGATGGAAAAGACTTCACCAATGGTAGGCACTTCTCAGCCTGGTGTGGCTTAGTGCCAAAGCAACATAGCAGTGGCGGTATTGATAACCTGCTAGGGATAAGTAAAAGAGGCAATGCCTATTTACGAACGTTATTTATACACGGCGCAAGAGCGGTCTTGCAGCACTGCGGAGGGAAGCAAGATAAGCTGAGCCGCTGGGCATACGCTTTGGCTGAAAGAAAGGGGTTCAATAAAGCTTGTGTTGCAGTAGCGAACAAGCTTGCAAGAATGACCTGGGCTATTGCTGCAAGGGAAGATGAATATAGGACATTTGCGTAGCAGTTAGCCCTACAGTAAGACGAACCGAGTTAGTGTAAAAACACACCAGCAAGTTGCTACGACACTTGATTTGATGATGAGACAGTCAGACTGCTCTACTTAAAACCTTACAAACACTTAGGCTCTATAAGAAGCCGTACAGATGATAAGGAAAGTAGAGGCAAATATCCATCAGGGCCAGAGGTTAACCTCATAAACAGGCCGAATATATGGGTGCAATGAACTCTTCTCAAAATTGATATCAAATGTCTTGCAAACGGGATGGGTCCATATAAGTGTTTGCACATCCCTCGCCGGGCAGGCGTTTAATAGCAATGAAATATCGGCAAACCTAATATTGCCAAATACCAAAACCTTCAAATGAACCCATCCAAAGATACTTCCTACCTGTTATCAGACAGGTTAAGCCAATTTGTTATCCGACAAGTCGATCACACCACTGGTTAAGCAACATCAGTGATCAACTGCAAGCTGGCAAACTCTCGATAGAGCTCACTTGAGCCCATTAACTCTTGATGTGTGCCGCTAGCGATCAGTTGGCCTTTATCCATCACTAAGATACGATCGGCATTAAGCACTGTCGCTAAGCGATGGGCAATAATCAAGGTGGTCTTGCCGACCATTAAGCTGTCTAACGCTTGCTTAACTTTATGCTCACTGATGGCATCGAGGGCGCTGGTTGCCTCATCGAGAAGCAGTATTGGCCTATCGGCTAATATGGCGCGGGCGATGGCGATGCGCTGCTTCTGACCACCAGATAAACGTACACCTCGTTCGCCTAAATAAGTGTCATAGCCGTCACTAAACTCACTGATGAATTCATGGGCACGCGCCGCTTCACAGGCTTTGATCACCTCAGATTCGCTGGCATCTAAGCGACCATAGCGGACATTTTCTAACACTGAGGTGGCAAAAATAACCGAATCTTGTGGCACCAGTGCATATTGCTGACGTAGCTCCTGAGGTTTAAGCTGCGCAATATCGATACCATCGAGCTCAATGCTGCCGCTATCTAAGCTGTAAAAACGCTGTAGCAGTTCAAATAAGGTGCTCTTACCCGCACCACTAGCCCCTACTAACGCGACGCGCTCGCCAGGCTGGATATGAATATCTAGCCCTCGAATCACCTCTTCATCTTTAGTGCTACTTTGAGCACTCATATTTTGATAGCTGAAACGCACCTGTTTTAACAGCAGTTCGCCCTTTACTTGCTCAGGCAGAGTCAATGGATAGTCTACGATTGGAATATCTATCGGCGCTTCAACCAACTCGATTAAGCGTTCGGATGCGCCGGCAGCACGCTGAATTTCACCTATCACTTCACTAATGGTGGCGACAGAACCTGCGACCATCACCGCATAAAACATAAAGGCAGATAACTCACCACCTGTCATCCCACCAGCCATCACATCATGGGCACCGACCCAAGTCACCAAGGCGATCGCCAGAATACTGAGAAACATCACTAACGCGATAAGCACTGAGCGATACCAGATCCGCCCTCTTGCCGCGTCCATTACCGACTCGACTCTTTGAGCAAACAGCTTTCTATCCTGCTCTTCATGAGAATAGGCCTGTACGGTATGGATCTCATGCAGAGTCTCATCCACATAGGCACCAAGATCGCCGACTCTATCCTGACTCTTGCGAGACAGCTCTCTCACCTTGCGGCCAAAGAAGAAAATAGGCACCAACACCATAGGCACGGCAAGTAAAACCAGGCCTGTCATTTTAATGCTGGTGATCGCCATCATGACGATCCCACCAATCACAGTCACACTGGCGCGCAGTGCCATAGAGAGGCTAGAACCAACAACAGATTGCAGTAAGGTGGAATCGGCAGTGAAGCGGGAGATCACCTCCCCGGTACGTAATTTGGCGTAAAACCCCGGTGAGAGTTTGAGCAAGTGGTCATACACTTTGAGTCGAATATCCGCGCTGACCCGCTCACCCAACCAGGTCATCAGATAGAAACGACAAAAAATGGCTGAGCTACTCAGCGCTGTGATACCTATCACCAACATGATTATCTCGTTGAGGCGCTCACCATTCTCTTGCAAGAAGCCTTCATCGACCATCAAGCGCACACCTTGCCCTAATGAGAGCCAAGCGAGCGATCCGATAAACAGAAAGATAATCGCAGCGATAACTCGTAGTCGATAGGGCTTGAGGAATGTGGCAATCCAAGTCAATACAGAGCGCTTTGCCACATTATCAGGCTGTTTAGATGCTGATATTGACGAAGAGTGGCCCACTAGCGGTGTCGATATTGCTGTTTTCTGAGTCAATTGCCTTCCTTACTTTGTGAACCAGTTCTCAAATTTGAACATCAATTAAAATAGATAATATCTAAACTATACGCTCATTACGCAGTTAGTTTGTATCTAAATCTACTGGCTCCAATAGTAAAAAGCTAAGCACCTAGTCACTTTATGCCCATGATGTTAATCTTACTAACATCAGCATTCCCCTAGCACTTCCTTAATAGACAGCAGCAGAGACCAGTAGATACGATGGCCAAACCAATCTCAACAGAAACACAGAATGAAGCGATGAAAGTTGCCAAAGCCACTCAGAAGCCGGGACAAGCCAAGGAGCAAACTAAGCTCATTGCTCTGGGTATCGAAAAAGGCATTGCCGAATACAAGAAGCAGCAAAAGAGCAAGGCACGAGATAGAGATAAGTCGCGTAAACAAGATATTAAGGCTAAAGCTCGCGCTGCAGAGTCTGAAGTGAATGAAGATGTTGACGTTGAATCAAACTCCAAAGGACATCTATTGCCTTGGGGATTACTGATTATCAGTTGGCTAGGATTTATCGGTTACATTGTAATCAAGTAAACATAAGATCCTAGGAGCTAGATTCTAGGATCTTATGCCTTTTCAGCATTTAGAACTTATATGAAAGGCTCGCCGCAAAGGTACGACCCGCTTCAGTGAGCTGACTCATATCAAAATCTTCTGCATGACCTGATACATTGCTGTAACGGACATATTCAGTATCGAAGAGATTATTTACTGCAAGGTTTAGCCTGAAGTTATTGCTAATATCATAGTTAAGTAACCAATCTACTACCGCATAACCAGCAACTTCTGCATCACCTTCATTGACCTTAGTCATGCGATCCGCCCAGTTCATTACCAAATCTGATGACCATGTATCTGACTCATAGCTCACCCCGGCAGTCCCTGAAAGCGGGCTAATGCTGGTGATGTACTCTCCAGTGTTATCATTCTTACCATCTTGATAGGCTGCGTTAGCAAAGATTGATAGTTCATCGCCAATATAATAGGTCAAACCAAGCTCAGCCCCTTTAATGGTTACCGAGTCGATATTGTTATATTGATAAGTCTCGTAACGCACACCGTCTATGGTTTCGGTATTGACCAATTCCGTGGTGAGGAAGTTGGTGTAGTCGTTATAGAAAATAGCCGAAGTAAAGGCCATGTCGCCAACATGACCACGTAGACCTATCTCATAGCTGTTGCTCTCTTCTGGCGCTAAGTCTTCACTCGGTATAATGGTGTAGGTATAATCTGAGCTCGGTGAGTTAGTGTGCTCAATATAGGCTAGATCATATGAGGGTACCTTAAAGCCCTGACCGAACTGAGCATAAGCCGTGAGGTAATTGCTGATGGAGTAAAGCGCACCTAAGTTAAACGAAGTGTGGTTCTCATCAAACTTCTTAAAAGCTTCACCGTCGGTTTTAAGTGCCCCATTGGGATCCATCTTGTACATATCGAAACGTACACCAGGCGTGACTGTTAAGCGGTCATCGAGGAACTTCATCTCATCATTAACAAACAGACCCGCTCTGAAAACATCGGTCTCTGGAAACTTATTGGTTGTCGCATCTTTAGTTGGCTCACCTTCCACTTCACGGTACTCAACGACAGTGCGTGAACTGGTTGAGCTTTCGATATCTAAGCCATAGCCTAGAGTGTTCCAGCCATTAAGCTCTTTGGTAGCATTTGAAAGAAAGCCTGTCGTCTGCTGCTCAAAGTAACCTGTTTTCCACATATCGCGCTTCTCTATCACACCAAACATGGGCGCATTGATATCGAGAAAAGCATACTCTTCATCATCTTGATTAGTAGAGTTGCTATAAACCGCCACACTTAAATAATCGTAAAGTGCAGTATTGGCTTCAGAGCGATACTCCAATTTAAAAGAATCTGTACTCTTCTCTGATGTAGAGTTCTCCTCCTCAATTTTATAACCGTACTGCTCAAGTCCTCTAAAATAGGAAAGCAGACCATCAGCAGACTCGCCTTTACGGGTTTGACGCCACAGATCCGCACTAAAACCTAAGTAATCCGTATCGTTTAGATTGTATTTGGCTTTGTATAAGAAGCTGGTAGATTCAACAGTAAAGGGGCTCTGGGATTCATTATATCGCTTCTCCTCTTCACCATCTCGATAGCTAGCGTTTAGCATCTGCTCAAAATCACCGGTTTTCAACGCCAAGGTACCTGAAACATTGGCCTGACTACTCAAGTCTGAATAACCCACCTTGATGTTACCGCCAACCGTCTCACCATCCTCGAGATAATCACTGGCATCTTTAGTGGTAAATACCACGATACCGCCCAGCGCATCAGAGCCGTACAGTGATGAAGCCGCCCCTTTGGCGACCTCGACCTGCTTGAGAGTATCAGTCTCGATGAAGCCACGGCCGACAATATCGTTAAGCCCGTTGGCACCATAGCCTTCATTCATACGCATACCATCTTTGATCATCAGTATGCGATCGCTGCCCATGCCACGCACTATGATATTTTGCGCCCCACCAATACCACCGGTGATCTGCACACTTGGATCATATTTAAATAACTGGCTCATATCGGTAGCGACTTGGCGCTCAATCTCTTCAGCCGTAACCACAGAGATGCTTCCTGCAACATCTTTTAACGGCTTTTCGGTGCGAGATCCACTGATCACAATCACTTCCATCTGCTGGGCAGCATCATTGATTGGCAGATCATCAGCCTTAGCTCCCGTCGAAAACAAAACAGTCGATACGGCAACAGCAACCAGTGCAGGGACAGGCTTAAACATAGCGTGTATTCCTTAGAATAATTAACAAAATATAGACAGGTAAATAGTTATGTGAACTCATCATACTTAAGTTTCAAATAAGATCAAATGAAAACACGAATAGATCTCATTTGCATTCTTGCCATTGCTATTCAAATAGTTTACATTTCACTTTCTTTACAAACCTGAGACCTAATACCGTGAATATTCAACAGATCGAATCTTTAATGGCAAACGTATCCGCCATGCTTATGACCCCAGTTCTAATCATCATAGTTTTACTATTTATCTATGCCATTTATGCACTGGGCCGATTCCTGTCTCTCTATTTAGTCAGAAAAAAGAATAACTCCGAATATCAGGCTCAGATAAAAAGTAAACAATCACAATGGTTAGCCGGTTACCCGATACACAATTTCTTTGCCAGCAATCCTGATGCCTCTGAAGATGAGATGGAAGTGTTTGCCTTGAAGAAGCTAGAAAGCCTGCGCATTGTGACGCGTATCGCCCCCATGCTTGGACTCATCGCCACCATGATCCCAATGGGACCCGCGCTAAAAGCATTAGGCGATGGCAATATCCAAGGCATCAGTGAAAACCTTATCGTGGCTTTTGCAGCGGTGATTTGGGGACTCGTTATCTCAACTATCACCTTCTGGCCAGCATCAGTTAAGAAGCGCTGGTTCGCCCACGAATTGATCAACATCCGTAAAATCAAGGGAGAGGCTTAATGCGATTTCTCGATGAAGATGAGGAACTCAACCCTATTGTCAGCGCCGTTAACTTGATTGATGTCTTTCTGGTGATCATCGCGGCGCTACTGATTTCAATCGCTCAAAACCCGATGAATATCTACTCTGCCGATGATGTCACCGTGGTGAAAAATGCCGGTAAGCCCAACATGGAAGTGATCGTCAAAGAGGGGAAAGAGATAAAAAAATACAAATCGACCGGGTCAATTGGCTCGGGTGAAGGTATGCGTGCTGGTGTTGCTTACAAGATGGCTGATGGTAGCTTTGTTTATGTTCCTGAAGCAGGCGAGCAGCAATCAAACTCAAGTAAAAATGTCTCACAAGCCTCTAGCCAAACGCCTGTTCAAGCTACTAAGGAAAAATTGTAATGCGAATAATTCTGCTCTGTATGTTACTGGTGCTATCCCCAACAGCATTGAGTAAAGAGCCGCCAGAAGTCCTGCTGATGATGTCGGGTCATGCATCAAAATCTAAAGGTGCACTGCTCGAAGACCTAGCAAAATCTCAACCTTTTACACTCGAAGTATTCAGTACAAAAGGTAAGAGTGACGAGGAGGTACTTGCCGTTTGGTCTAAAGCCGATCTCATCTTACTCGATGGCATCAACCCTGCGCTGTCTAAGTATATGTTCAAGCAATTTGAGCCCAACTTAGTTATGGCCCCAAATGTTGCAGTGCTCTCTCTGGGCGATCTTAACAATGGTAAAATGAACCAAGGCATTAGCGATTCAGATAAAGAGCAGCTAGGGAAATACTTCAACAATGCGGGGCGTAAAAACTATCAAAATATGATGATTTACCTCTCTAACAAGGTATTTAAACTTTCAGAAAATCAAGCCGCTGCACCTGTCATCGTGCCAAATGTCGGCCTTTACCATCCTAACTTCCCCGACCTTGTCACCAATGACGAGACCGCTTTCTATCAATGGCTTTCACCTAACCATCAAGAAAAACAGCCTGTTATTGCCGTAGCTATGCACAGATCGGTTATCGACTATGAGCAGCAACAGATTGTTGATCAGATAATTAACGACCTTGAAGCAAAAGGCGCACGCGCTTTCGGCGTATTCTTCGAAGGTAATGATGAGTCTCTGACCTATCCAGAACTGCTGATGGACAGCAATGACATCGCCCGTATCGATCTGATGATCAACTATCGCTCGCTGCACTATGTAGAAAAAAGACGTAGCGAATTTACTGAAATTGGCGTCCCCGTGATCCATGCACTTAACTACAGTGATGGTGATGCAGCAGAATTTGAAGCTGATCATACTGGTGTTTCAGCAGCGCTGACTCCCTTCTTCCTTGTTATGCCTGAAGATACAGGTAGCACAGATCCCATCGTTATCGCCGCGAGCGATAAAGGGGTAAAAAAAGCCATGCCTGCGCAGATGAATGCCCTGGTTGAGCGAGCCTATAACCATGCAAGTCTAAGCAAGATTGCTAACGCAGATAAGAAGGTTGCCACCTTTATCTGGAACTACCCTCCGGGTGAGAAAAATATCGGCGCCGCCTTTCTAGATGTGCCCTCCTCTATCGAGCAGATCGCCAAGGCAATGAAGGCTCAAGGCTACAAGATTGAGCTTAAAGAGGCACAAGAGATCATCGACAGTGCCGGTAAATTGCTGCGCCCTTACTACCGCAACGAAGATACCTCAGGTTTAATTGAGCAAGACCTTGCCGATTACCTACCACTGGATACCTACCTTGAGTGGTTTAATCAGCTACCAGCATCGGTCAAAGATCCGATTATCGCCCGCTGGGGGAAACCTGAAGAGAGCAAGCTTCTGGCCGATAATGACGGTAAACCCGCATTTGTCATTCCTCGTATGAACCTTGGTAACATGATTGTATTGCCACAAGGGATGCGCGGCGAGACCATTGATGAGCATGCAGCACTTTATCACAGCACCAAGACACCAATTAACCACAGCTACTTAGCACTGTATCTCTACACCCGTGAAGTGTTTGGTGCCGATGCCTATATTCATCTTGGTACCCATGGCTCACAAGAGTGGTTAACGGGTAAAGAACGTGGCCTATCCGTCTATGATGCCCCAAGCTTAGCAGTTGGCAATATCCCAGTATTCTATCCCTACATTATCGATAACGTCGGTGAGGCGATGCAAGCTAAGCGCCGCGGCCGCGCGACGATGATCAGCCACCTGACCCCAGGTTTTGCAAAAGCGGGACTCTATACTGAGGTCGCTAAGCTTAATGACCTAATTTCAAACTTTATGACGCTAGAGGAGGGGCGAACTAAAGAGAACACCCGCGAAAATATCATTAAGGCGGCAAGCACACTCAATATCCTTAAAGATCTATCGATCACACCCGAAGATTTAGCGGCTGACTTCGATACCTATGTGGTCAAGATACAAGATCAACTCAACCAACTGGCACAACTAAGCCAGCCGCTTGGGGTGCATATCTTCGGTCTACTACCAGAGCAGACACACCTTTACAGCACTATGCTGCAGATGCTGGGTGAAGAATATGTCACTCTAGCCTCAGATTATGAGCTAGAGCATGGCTTAGCCATTGCCGTCGATAATCGCAAAGATGAGCGCGAGGTGGTCAAGCTTGAGGCACTAGAAGGTTTTGCGCTACTTAAAGCCTTTATCGAAAAGCAGCCACTTAAGGATATTCCTGAAGCGTTAACACCTAAGCTTGAGGAAGCGCAGAAATTTTGGGATAACTTCCAAGATATTGCCGAGATAGACAACCTGCTTGCAGCACTATCGGGTAGCTATATTCCGGTGAGTTATGGTGGCGATCCAATCCGTAACCCAGATGCGGTTCCCACTGGTCGCAACCTTATTGGCTTTAACCCAGCAAAAGTACCGTCTAAAGAAGCCTATGATGCGGGTGTCACCTTGATGGATCAAACCATCAATGATTACGTGGCTAAACATGGTACCTATCCAAAGAAGCTGGCCTTCTCACTGTGGTCACTAGAAACCATGCGTCATCACGGTGCCCTTGAAGCGCAGATCCTCCATGCCATGGGTCTAAAGCCTAAATGGGATGAGCGCGGTGATGTCGTCGATACGGAGATTATCCCAGTCTCAGAGCTTAAGCGCCCACGTATCGATGTGGTGATCTCAGCAACCGGGCTCTATCGTGACGCCTTCCCTAATGTGATGCTGTTCCTTGCCGAGGCAATCGATAAGGTGGCTAAGATGAAGGAGGAAAACAACTTCGTCTACCGTCATGCCAATGCCCTCAAGAAAACGCTAATCGAGGAAGGTAAATCAGAGGAAGATGCAGACTATCTATCTTCTATCCGTATTTTCTCTAATGAGACGGGTAACTATGGTACAGGTCTTGCAGGCAGCAGTTTAGCGTCTGATACCTGGGAAGATGACAGCAAACTCGCCAACCTCTACCTTGATCGCATGGGCTATGCCTTTGGTAAAGATGAGAGTCGCTGGAGTGAAAATGTCGGCGATACAGGACTTTATTCAAAAGTACTATCGGGTACCGATGGGGTGATCTTCTCTCGCTCGACCAACCTCTACGCCCTGATGACCAATGATGATCCCTTCCAATACTTTGGCGGTATCGGCCTTGCTGTTCGTCACTTAGACGGTAAGACGCCTGAGATGTACGTTTCTAACCTTAGACGTAAAGATCAGCTTAAGAGTCAGACCATGGGTGAGTTTATCAACCAAGAGATGCGTAGCCGCTACTTCCACCCTCGCTGGATCAAGGCGATGCAGGATTCAGGCTATGCTGGCGCCACTGTGATGTTAGATAGAATGAACAACATGTGGGGCTGGGAAGTCATGACGCCCGAAGCGATTCGTGACGATCATTGGAAAGAGTTCTTCGATGTCTATGTCGATGATAAGTACGATATGCAGATGCGAGAGTTCTTCGAAAATGCTAACCCTGAAGCCCTAGCGCAGATCATCGAGCGTATGCTTGAAGCTGTACGTAAAGGTTACTGGGAAGCGGATGCTGAAACCATCAAGAAGATGGTTGAGACCTACACAGAAATTGCTAACCAGCACGATGTTGTCACCAGCAATAAAGCCTTCACCGATTATGCCAATGATAAAGCAGTTGGTTTTGGTTTAGCCTTGATTGCCAGCACTCAGCCACAAGCGGCACCTGAAACCAGCGCTGTACCACCTAAAGGGGCTACTCAGCAGGTTTCAGGGCAGAAGCTTGAGCAGGTCAACGAAGAGATTCAAGAGATAGAGCAAGATTACCGCCTCTGGTATCTAATCCTATTTATCTTCTTCACCGGCTTTATCCGCACCGGCTATGAGCAGGTGTCAAGACGCAAGGCTGCCTAGCTCCTAGCTCCTAGCTGCCTAGCTCCTAGCTCCTAGCTCCTAGCTCCTAGCTCCTAGCTCCTAGCTCCTAGCTCCTAGCTCCTAGCTCAGCATGATCATCTAGCCACTCTTAAATAGAGTGGCTTTTTTATTAACCACTTTCGAGTCAGCACTCTTGTTCTGCCTTATATCATGACTAAAAACAAGCTTCTGCAGTGCCACTCAGTGGGAAAAAAGGAGGGAAGGAATAAATAGACCAAACGTCTTAGAAAACGTAATATACTCATCCTAGTTTGAGGAGACATCCTAAGGCTCGTAAAGCTTCGCTTTTTAAAAGGCTCACTTGACTTCAAGTAAAGGAAGCAATGCTTCCCTAACACTGTAAGTGAGCTTCGAAGCAATCCGTTAAACGAGACCTTCTTTTCTTGAACTTTTATAGTTATAATTTCAATTAAATTCAAGATCTGTTTTTGTCATGGTGATAGCGAAAACAGATTATATTCTTCACCATACGATAAAGAGCACATTATGAGTAAAGGTACTGTTAAGTGGTTTAATGCAGATAAAGGCTTCGGATTTATTACACCTGAAGACGGTAGTAAAGATCTGTTTGTTCATCATTCTGAAATTCAAGCGGGTGGTCAATACGCTACATTGAATGACGGTCAGGCTGTTGAGTTCGAAGTAGGTCAGGGTCAAAAAGGTCCTTGCGCCAATAACGTTCGCCCTCTATAAGGCAAACAATACCAGACCTGCTAATCGCTCAGCAAAATTACGCTGGTCTGGACTTGCTGCACAAGCAGGCGTTATCTCATATCCGCTTAGCTAACCAGTAAACAGCGTAGTTAAAACGCTGAAAACGAGTTCCTAGGGTCTAGATCCTAGGAACTTTTTTATTAAGCCTAGCCAGCCTTTTGTACACTTTGTACACTTTGTACACTTTGTACACTTTGCATTAGCATACCTTTAAGCTCAGCTATCTGTGCCTTAAGCTCCGCCACATCGGCTGCACTCGCAGATTCATCATGTTCTATCGGCACACACAGAGACGTCATCCCTTAGAAGCCATTAAAAACCTTACCTTTATTTGTCGCTATCGACTTCGGCGAAGGCCTTGCGTGAGTGACCTAATGTCATCATGATGAGATATCAAAGCACGACGTACATTTAAGCTGAAATAGTTGAAACTTATCACTCAATTAGTGATATTCATCACTGTTTTTTATTCAAAAAGGCATACTATGCGATCTTCTCAGAAGGAATGTTCTTTCCTTCGCACTGCTTACCACAATTTATTTCAGGATACACACAATGAAGAAGCTTCTTCCTACATTGATCATGCTATTGATCCCTTCTGTTTCATGGGCACACCCAGGTCACGGTTCTATTGGTTTATTCCATCACTTGTCTGATGTTGCACCACTTATCTTATTGGCCATTATCGTCGCTTGTGGCGCTGCATGGATCCGTTCTAAACGCTAACTATTCATCACCAGCTATTTATTAGGTTTTAAAAAGCGCTCGCAGCCGATCCTTCATTGAATCGTTTGTAACTTGTCGCGGCTACACATTTAGATTAAGTCTAAAATTTCATCAATCCTGTATTGACTGAACAGCCTAGTTGCGCGTGTTTTTTGAGACCGTTTATTTAATCTACATAGCTATTTGAACTGTATGTGATTTTTAGGCTGTCTAGATAGCCATCTATATTTGGATAAGTTTCATTGATGAATATTCCCGAGAGTGTTTATTTTAAACGCCCTGAGTCTCATTTTGGCTGGCGTGCAGAGTTGAGCCTTACATATGGTATCAAGCGTGAAAAAACTCGCCTTTTAGAGCGTCATCAACTTGGCCCCTTAACCGTACAAAAAACCTTTTTCCCTGAGGGTTCAGCTTGCCATACCTATCTATTGCACCCTCCTGGCGGCGTAGTGGGAGGCGATCAGCTCAGTTTTAATATTGATGTTGGCCCTCAATCACACGCCCTATTGACCACGCCGGGGGCGACAAAATTTTACCGCAGCAATGGCGAACAAGCATGGCAAAGCCAAGTGTTAAAGGTTGCTAAAGGGGGCTTGCTTGAATGGCTACCTATGGAGAATATTTTCTTTGCTGGGGCTAACTGTAAATTACTGACTCAAATTGAGCTAGCGTCTGATGCTCGATTTATAGGTTGGGAACTACAGTGCTTTGGTCGGCCGATGTTGGCTGAGAGGTTTGATAAAGGGCAAGTATTAGGACAAACCTTTATTAGCCGAAATAACCGAGTATTGCTGGCTGAAAGCCTACGGGTTCAAGCACAAAATAACATCGACCAAGCTGCAACATTACGAGACTTTGCAATGACCGGCAGCCTTTATATCACCCCGATTGAACCCGAGCTAATCGACAAAATTAACCGGGTCATCGATGAGCAACAACGCCGCTTTAATGGCGATGTTCTACTCGGTTCCAGTGAGATCGGCAGTTCGTCGACAAGTAGTGCTATGTCATTAACCAGCACCGCAGAAGATAGCTTAATGGTCGTACGCGCCTTGGGCCAACAAACAGAACCTATGATGGCCAGCTTTGTGCAGATCTGGCGCTGCGTTCGAGAACACTGGTTTGGAGAATATCCAGAGGTACCAAGGATCTGGTCGACCTAGCCCGACGCTCATTTTAGCTAAATTGGTAGACCAAATAACATGCTCGTCATTGAAATAACAGAGCGATTAAAAAGAGAAACATGTCATGGAATTAACCCCAAGAGAGAAAGATAAGCTGATGCTGTTTACCGCTGGATTAGTGGCTGAGCGTCGATTAAGTCGCGGCTTAAAGCTGAATTATCCCGAAGCGGTAGCACTGATCAGTTGCGCCATCATGGAGGGTGCAAGAGATGGCCGTACAGTGGCTGACTTAATGAATTATGGCCGCACTGTTTTAACCGCTGAGCAGGTGATGGAGGGTATTGCCGACATGGTGCATAACGTCCAAGTTGAATGCACTTTCCCTGATGGAACTAAGTTAGTTTCGATTCACGAGCCTATTGTTTAATAGCTGATGTTATTGGCACTAAACAAATTAAGTTGTTTGAGGACTACACCATGATCCCTGGTGAAATCATTGTAAATAAAGCTCTTGGCGAAATAGAGCTTAATCAAGGCTACGACAAATGTAGCTTATCTGTAGCAAATATTGGCGATAGGCCTATACAGGTAGGATCTCATTATCATTTTTATGAAGTGAATGAGTTTCTTAGTTTCGATAGAGAGCAAACCTTAGGTTTTCGTTTAGATATTCCAGCCGGAATGGCGGTTCGATTTGAACCTGGACAGAGCCGTACTATTGAATTAACCGCCTTTTCTGGCCATCGCATCATCCAAGGCTTTGATGGCCGAGTGATGGGAAAAATTAAGGAGTAAGCATGGCTAAGATCTCAAGACAAGCCTATGCAGATATGTTTGGCCCTACAGTTGGCGACCGCGTTCGTTTAGCGGATACCGTGCTAATGCTAGAGGTCGAGCAAGACCTCACCACCTATGGTGAAGAGGTAAAGTTTGGAGGCGGTAAGGTGATCCGTGATGGCATGGGTCAAAGCCAAGCGTTAAGTCAAGATTGCGTCGACGCCGTGATAACCAATGCACTAATTCTCGATCATTGGGGCATAGTCAAAGCCGATATAGGTATTAAGAATGGCCGTATTAGCGGTATTGGTAAGGCGGGAAATCCCGATGTGCAGCCAAATGTCGATATTATCATTGGTGCTGGTACAGAGGCGATAGCGGGCGAAGGTAAGATTATTACCGCTGGGGCGATTGATACACACGTGCATTTTATCTGTCCACAACAGGTTGAAGAAGCCTTATGTGCGGGAACCACCACCTTCATCGGAGGAGGCACCGGCCCAGTTGCTGGCTCGACAGCAACGACCGTGACGCCGGGAATTTGGAACATGCACCGCATGTTAGAGGCTGCGGATGAGTTACCGATTAATGTCGGCTTATTTGGTAAAGGAACCGTCAGTAACCCAGATGCGATTCGCGAACAGATAGCAGCGGGCGCGATTGGGCTCAAGATCCATGAAGATTGGGGCGCAACGCCTGCTGCTATCGATATCTGCATGACAGTGGCTGAGGAGATGGACGTACAAGTGGCGATTCACTCCGATACGCTAAATGAAGGTGGCTTCTATGAAGCAACTGCCAAAGCGATTGGTGACCGTGTTATTCACGTATTCCACACCGAAGGCGCTGGCGGCGGCCATGCACCCGATGTGATTAAATCTGTGGGTGAGGCCAACATTATTCCGGCGTCAACTAACCCGACGATGCCATACACGATTAACACCGTTGATGAGCATCTGGATATGTTGATGGTTTGCCATCACTTAGACCCTGCCATTGCCGAAGATGTCGCCTTTGCAGAATCTCGTATTCGCCGAGAAACCATCGCTGCCGAGGATATCTTGCATGATTTAGGCGCAATATCTGTGATGAGCTCTGATTCACAAGCGATGGGACGTGTTGCCGAAGTGGCGATGCGAACTTGGCAGTGTGCCCACAAGATGAAGTTACAACGTGGACCGCTCGAGGGTGATTCTGAGCACAGTGATAACACTCGTCTTAAACGCTACGTGGCTAAGTACACCATTAACCCGGCAATAGCCCATGGCATTAGCCATGAAGTGGGTTCGATTGAAGTGGGTAAGCTGGCGGATATCGTATTGTGGGACCCAGCCTTCTTTGGCGTTAAACCCACTTTGATATTGAAAGGTGGTCTGGCTGTTTATGCGCCAATGGGAGATATCAATGGTGCGATTCCGACACCGCAACCTGTGCATTATCGCCCCATGTATGCGGCTACGGGTAAAGCACGGGCTGCCACTTCAATGACCTTTCTATCTAAGGCGGCACTCGAAGCGGGCATCCCAGAAAAGCTTAAGCTGACTCATCTTATCGGAGAGGTGAAGGGTTGCCGTGATATTCGTAAGAAAGACATGATCCATAACAGCTACACCCCAGAGATAGAACTCGATTCACAAACTTATGTGGTTAAAGCCGATGGCATGCCCTTGGTCTGTGAACCGTTAGCCGAGCTGCCAATGGCCCAGCGTTACTTCCTATTTTAAAACACACGCCGATTGATTATTCAATAAAACTCAGTCGGCTTATTAAAGAGATAAAAATGATTAAGTTAACTCAGATACTCACTGAAGCGTCTCACGTGGACGCAAGGATTTGTTTGACTATGGTGCAACGCACTAAAAGCCGTTTACGTGCAGTGCTTGAAGATGGCCGTGATACCGGCTTACTACTTCCTCGAGGACATATTTTGCATCATGGGTCTTTATTATCAACCGATGACGGTTTTGTGGTTGAAGTTGTTGCAGCAAAGGAACAAGTTTCTACCGCACGCAGTGACGATCCAACCCTTTTTGCTAAAGGTTGCTATCACTTAGGTAATCGGCATGTGCCATTGCAAGTTGAAGCGGGGTGGTGTCGATTTCAGCATGATTATGTTTTAGACGAGATGCTTATTGGCCTTGGATTACAAGTGACTGTTGAGCATGCAGCATTTCAGCCTGAACCGGGCGCATACGGCGGCACCACAGGTGGCCACTCACACGGTGAAAGCTATGACTCTAGTCTAGAAAAAGCAGGCAGTGAGCATAGCCATGATCATAGTTATGCCCACCAGCCTGTTCACTCTGATGACGACTCACATAAGCATGAGCACTAATCTATGTACAGCGTTCAAAACATGTTGCCAGAGTTGCGGCTCTATCAGCTCATTAGCCCCTCACTGCCTGTTGGCGGTTTTACCTACTCTCAAGGCTTAGAGTGGGCAATTGAAAAGGGTTGGGTAACCACGCCAAAAGCATTGGAAGATTGGCTTAAAAGCCAGATGTTAGAGAGCCTAACGAGCCTTGAATTACCCATATTAGTGCGTATCCAAGGTTATTTGGCCGCTGCGGATTATGTTCAAGCGCAAGCTTGGTGTAATTATCTTGCCGCGAGTCGTGAGACCAAGGAGTTACGGCTGGAGGAGCATCAACGTGGTATCGCCTTTGTGCGCTTGCTGCCAAAGCTCGGGATAGAGCTGACCCCAGCGCTAACAGATATGGTGAAAACCACTCAACTGGCGGCTTTTGCTTTAGGGATTAATGAATGGCAAATCCCCTTAGATAAAGCACTCGGCGGTTATCTGTGGAGCTGGCTTGAAAATGCTGTTGTTGTTGGGATCAAGTTAGTCCCATTAGGACAGAGTGATGGTCAGCAACTCTTAATGTCGTTAGCCGAGAGTATCCCTACTGCGGTAGAGAAAGCACTGCAGATGACAGATGAAGATATTGGCAGTTTCACCCCTGCTCAAGTGATGGCCAGTTGTCGTCATGAGCATCAATATACTCGGCTATTTCGCTCTTAGCTTCACAGCAGCAATCAATAAATAAATAGATAGATAAATCAAACTAAATACAGCTTGCGGCCACGGGAGCTGATAACACTTTGGGCACAGTCTCAACATGAGCCTTTGTCGTAATTAGGAATAAATAATGACTGAAGTAGATTATAAGCAACCGCTGCGTATAGGCGTCGGTGGACCTGTTGGCTCGGGTAAAACTGCACTTTTAGAGGTGCTGTGTAAGGCGCTACGTGATAAGTATCAGATTGCGGTTGTCACTAATGACATTTACACCCAAGAGGATGCCAAGATTTTAACCCGTGCTGAAGCGCTAGACGCTGATCGGATTATCGGCGTTGAAACGGGTGGTTGCCCACATACCGCTATTCGTGAAGATGCCTCAATGAACTTAGCCGCGGTTGAGGAGCTAGCCAAACGTCATAAGAATTTGGACCTGGTATTCGTTGAAAGTGGTGGAGATAACCTAAGCGCAACCTTTAGCCCAGAACTTGCCGATCTAACGATTTACGTAATTGACGTCGCTGAAGGCGAGAAGATCCCACGTAAAGGGGGCCCAGGGATCACACGCTCAGACTTGTTGATCATCAACAAGATCGATCTGGCACCTTACGTTGGTGCGTCACTCGTAGTAATGGATCAAGACACCAAGCGTATGCGTCCTGAAAAGCCATACATATTTACCAATATGAAAACCGGCAAGGGTGTACCAGAGATCATCACCTTTATCGAAACTGCAGGCATGTTAAATGTTTAACAGCTTTAGCTGCTAACAAAAGGTAAAAGCTTATAAAGCATCAAGCTTTATTTGAATATTGGTGATATTGCAAGCTGCAGATCCATCTCTATCACCATCAAACTAACATCTAAATAAACACTATATCAAAGAGGTAAAAATCAATATGAGTAACGACATCATCAAAGTTTCAAGAAACACAGCTAATGCACCAACAAGCTCTGTATCTACACAAACTGTCGCCTTTTCTCATTACAACAATATTTCAGCTCAGTTGCCTGTCAATCCTAAAACTGATGAGATTGTCGTTGGCAATGTCACTGTTCAGGCAAAGCAGTGTTTAATCAATATAAAAGCCATTGTAGAAAGCATCGACCACGTGATGGACGATGTGGTTAAAATCAATATCTTCGTGAAACATATCGCTGATATTGACGCCATAAACGATGTTTATTCCTCATTCTTCCAAGGTGCGCTTCCTACACGAACAACCGTTGCTGTGGCCGCCTTGCCGATGAGTGATGCTTTGGTACAAATGGATGCACTTATTTCAAACGGTGAAGGCACAGCACCACAAGCACCGTGTGAACTGATCAAGGTATCAAGAAATACCGAAAATGCACCACAGGGTCTGTATTCACAAACAGTGGCTTTTTCTCATTACAACAACCTGTCGTCTCAACTGCCTATCGACTCGAAAACAGGTGAAATAGTCAAGGGAGGTATAAAAGAGCAGACAACACAGTGCTTAAATAACATCAAAGCTATTTTAAACAGTATCGACCACGTGATGGACGATGTCGTTAAAACCACGATATTCCTTAAAGATATCTCGAATATTGAAGCCGTAAATGAAGTTTGCCAAACCTTCTTCCCAGACTATGTGCCAACACGAACCTTTGTTAACGCAGCCGATTTAGCTATGGGAGCTTTAGTGCAAATTGATACTGTGGTGTCACACGGAGATGGTACGCCGCCACAAGCACCTGAAGACACAGCTCTAATTGTTATAGAAGCAAGCAATACCGACAGTGCCCCCAAAATGCCATACTCGCACACCGTTGCTTTTTCTCATTACAATCATATTTCAGGTCAACTGCCTGTAGATCCAAAAACCACTGAGATGGTAGCGGGTGGCGTAAAAGCGCAGACAGAACAATGTCTAAACAATATTAAGGCCATTGTGGAAAGTGTCGATCACGTGATGGACGATATCGTTAAAGTGAATATCCAAGTAAAAGATATCGCAGATCTTGATGCTGTAAACCAAGTTTACTGCACATTCTTTAAAAGCGACCTTCCAGCAAGAACAAGCATAGGTGTTGCGGCGATCCCTATGGGTGCCTTGGTGCAAATCGATGCTGTGGTTTCTAACTGTGAAGGCACGCCTCCACAGTTAGAAACCGCATCCAGCTTATCGCTCTGACTTATAGCTGAAAGCTGCTAACTTATTAAAAGGAAGCAAGCTCCTAGGATCTAGATCTTAGGAGCTTTTCTATTAAACTTATCCTACCTTCTGCTCCGCTTGCGTACTTTGCGCAGTTTTAATTAGCATACCTTTAAGCTCAGCTATCTGTGCCTTAAGCTCCGCCACATCGGCGGCGCTAGCTGGTTTATCATCTGCTACTTCTAAAGGCTCGAGTAAAGGCGCCAGGTTTTTGGCCTTCTCAGCTTCTTCCTCGGCTCGCATCGCTGCAGTTTCCTGAGTCATCACATCTAATACCGCACCGACCATCATGTTCAAAAACACGAAAGCTGTCAGAAAGATAAAACTTAAATAATAGATCCAGCTCAGTGGATAAACCGCCATGGTTTCATACATCACAGAGGTCCATGACTCGAAGGTTGAAACCCTAAACAGGGTCAACATGGCTACCGATACATCACCCCAGAGGAAATCATTAATATGGGCAAACAGCATGCTGCCAATTGCACCGTATATATAGAAGATAACGAACATCAACAAGGCGATATAGCCCATGCGTGGAATGGCTTTTAATAGCGCGTTGACCAGCATTCGCAGCTCAGGGATCATCGAAACTAATCGCAGTACGCGGAAGATCCTCAATAGGCGAGCAATGAGAATTCCTGCGCCACCAGCCGGGATCAAACTGCCTATCACGATCAGCGTATCGAAAATATTCCAGCCATTGCTAAAGAACTTCTTCGGCCCATCACTAGCTAAAAAGCGGATCACAATCTCTATGGCAAAGAAGACAGTAATACCGATATCCAGCACGAGTAAGCTATTCTCGATCCAGTTTGGTAGATGATAAGTATGCGCACCAATCGACAAGGCCGAAACAATAATGACAAAGATAACAAAGCCCTGAAACGCTTTACTGTTATCAATAAGTTTTAGTTTGTTCTGTAAACCAGAAACGTTAGCCAACACGGCTTTCTCCTATGAAATATATGACTGTTTAACTGCGCGTTCACTGTGCGACAAAAAATGTGGGGGATGACTCTGGAATTGTTCTGTAGATACAGGAATCAGGGAGTGTTTGGCCACAGTCGCAGCCGGCGGAGCATATCAGTGATTACTTAAGAGAGCATTAAAGAAAAGATCCTAGGCACTAGATCCTAGAACCTAGGCACATCGCTATCTCATTTAAGCAGCTCGGTGATCGTTTGTAGGTGTGTATCTACCCAGGCTGAGTTTATAGGCCCCCAGGTACTGATCTTGTAATAACCAGAATTATTACGCTCACCATCCTGAATGAAATGGCACTCAATACCAATATCATTAAGAGCCGCTATCGAGTCTTGCAAGGTACGACGTGGCATGCCCGTTAATTTATTCAATGAAAGCAGGTTATGCTGTTCACTATCGATAGCGTGAGCGATATACAGCTTACGCAAGAAAGCTTTCTTCTGTTTTGAAACATCTTCAGTTGTCACATTCAGGCCCAAATAGTTTTATATTCTTATTAATAGCAATCAGTATAAGCTATCACAATCAAGTATTTATTAATAATTCCAATCACAGGGAAATACATATCTTGGCTAAAGTGTTGTGAAATATGTCACAGCCTAGAGAATGATAACAAGATACTGATATAGTGGTCATATAATGGATATAAGAAAATGATAAGCAATGGAAGATTCGATTAAGCCTATGACAGAGCCTGTAAACTTAGCTGAAGACTTACAACTAGATACACATACACTTCCACCAGCCCTTTCACATACTAAGCAGGATGAAAGCGACTGGCTTAGCTTCGATCAAATTCCGCTAACCTTGGTCGATGAACGTCATTACACTCAAGTCATGGGCGAGAGTATCTTAGCTTCATTGGTGCTATTTACCTTACTGTCACTTTTTATTATTTTAGTTGCGACAGTGCCACTACTCATCGCCCTACCAATATTGTCAGCCTTAGCCTTAGTATTAAGCACCATCAGCTACTTTAGATATGCTCACGCGAAATCCATCGGCTACGGGGTCTGTGATAATGAGTTATTGATGCAAAAAGGCGTTATCTGGTTTAAACGTATCTCCTTGCCTTATACCCGATTACAGCATATCAGTTTGTCTCAAGGACCTATCGAGCGAAAATTTGGTTTGCATACCCTTAAGTGTTTCAGTGCAGGCAGTGGCAGCGCTGAAATCGAACTACCAGGACTTGAAAGCCGCACAGCCGAAAAACTGAGACAACACTTACTAGCCAAGGCAGGGATCGCGAGCGAGACAACAAACTCACAGTTAGTACAAGAGTCACTGCCGGAGGCTTTAACACCCTCTGAAGAGACCAGTTTTACCCAGGCTCAAGAAGCCAAGCCTGAAACGTCAGCGCCAATAACAAGTGAAAGTGAGCGCTGATATGCAGACAAGGTTTTCACAATGGGCAGGGCTCTCAGCCTGGTCAATCATCAGCTACACCCTAAATACCATACGTTTAGTGATCAGCAATGGTTATGCCATGATCCCCGTGGTCTATACGGGTTGGCAGCAAGGTTTTAGTTCCCCTTGGGTGATAGTGGCCGCCGTGGGCGTGGTGCTCGCCGTGCTTTGCTATGCCATCATTCAGTGGGCCATGTTCCGTTATCGATTATTTGATGACAAACTCGGGGTACGCCAGGGGCTGATATTTAAAAAAACGCATGAGATCCCACTGAGCAAGATTCAAAATGTACGCCTCGAACAACCCATCTATTTTAGGCCCCTTGGCTTGTATAGCTTAGTGGTTGAAACTGCGGGTTCAAAAGACGACGAAGCCGTGCTTGCCGCAGTCAATTACCGTAAAGCTATTCAACTTAAGCAGCATTTGGTCAATCCATTACTGCCAACACCTATCTCATCTGACGCAGATCCAGAATCCGAAGATGGCACGCTAGAGAAAGGCGTCACTTTCGAAAGAGAGAGAAAAGCTAAAAAACGCAGTGAAAGCTTAGTCCGTAAAGATTTCAAACAACTGCTACTCTTTGGCTTATATCAAAACAACCTGTTTTGGTTTGCCATTATTGCTGGCCCTATCATAGGGCAATTAGACTGGTCACAACTCGCCGATACGCCAATGGTACGTTCATCTTTACAATGGTATGAGCAGGTTATTAGTGTCAGTGTGCTTTACCAGATAGTCCTTGGTAGCTTATTACTGATAGGCTTCTACTTGTTGCTATCCTTGATCTCAATGACGGCCTCAGTACTGAAGTATTACCCCTATCACCTCAGCCGAGATAACAACACGCTTCACCGAAGTGGTGGCATTATCGCTAAACAAAATGACGCCTTAGCCCTGCAGCGAATTCAGGTGATTCGATTTTCTCAGCCAGTCATAGGCAGACTGTTAAACCTATGGACTGTCTATTTTAAGCAAGTGCAAGGCACTGAGGTGGAGCAAAAGGCCAAGCGGCACATGTTAGTGCCGAGTATGACTCGTAAGACGGTCGCTGAACTGCTCACTGATATGGATGGTATCGAAGCTAAAACGACAGCCTTGCCGACTCAATTTAACCCTATTCATTTTGGCTGGTATTGGCGTCGGGCACTTGCCCCACTTATCGTTCCTCTCGTTAACACCATAGGTATGGGGCTCAACCCCATCACCGAACTCATGTGGCTAATCGGCCTCTGTTTTACCTTGGGCCTCTATTTGAGGTATCGTCAATGGGGCTATTACTTAGAAGGTTCAGACTGCTGGATCCACACTGGAATGCTTGGCCATAGTTGGCACTTAGTCGCATTAAGAAAGGTGCAACATGTGGCAATTACCCAAACCAAAGGTCAACGTAGAAAGGGCTTAGCAACGCTTGAACTTGGGCTTGCCAGTGGCACTCAGACGATCCCTTACATGCCACTTAAAGATGCAAGAGAGATTGCCGAACGTGCTCTATCCATTACAGCACGATCACCAAAGAATTGGATTTAAACTAACAAGTAAATAGGTTCTAGAACCTAGGTGCTAGGACCTTAAGACTGAAAAGGATAATACTCTTGAACAGCACTGAACAAGCAAGGCTAATGACACCAGAAACTATTATCAACTTCTGGTTTGATGAGATTGAGCCAAAACTCTGGTGGGTAAAAGATAGCGAGTTTGATGCATTAATCAAAACACGTTTCGGTCTTCTGGTTGAACAAGCTAAAGCGGGTGAACTCTACCACTGGCGTACAACGCCTCAAGGGCGCTTGGCCGAAGTTATCGTACTGGATCAGTTTTGCCGTAATATCTACCGCGATACACCCGATGCCTTTTCAGCCGATCCACTCGCGTTAGCACTGGCCCAAGAAGCCGTGGCACATGGCGCAGACACTGAACTTAAGACCAAGCAAGTGCCCTTTTTGTTTATGCCTTACATGCACAGTGAGTCGAAGAAGATCCACGAAATCGCCATGGTGCTGTTTAGCCGTGAAGCCGCAGCCGGAAACTTAGAGTTTGAGCGCAGGCATAAAGCAATCATCGACCAATTCGGCCGTTACCCACATAGGAATGGGATTCTTGGGCGAGAATCGACGCCTGAGGAGTTGGTTTTTTTGTCGCAGCCCGGTTCAAGTTTTTAAATTTTAGGTTCATTTGGCGGTTTTTTGTATTTGGTGGGTTGTTGGATAGCATAACTTCATTGTTATCTAACGCCTGCCCGGCGAGGGCTATGTAAACACTTCTGTGACACACTATTTAATACTTACTCGCTAGCAAGTTTCAAATCGCTTTTAGGTTGTTTCATTTAACAACCTTGGTACTTGGAGGTTTACTCAGCACCATAGCATCATTAATGTTTATTGCTTGCAGCAGGCTTATATGCAGATACTTCAGTGAGACGACGCAAGTACAATCCCTGTAGTCTCTGCGATGACATCCATGTCATCGAAGCTCACTGCCGCATCTGCATCGGCTGTTCTTACTTCTTCGATTAGAGCTTGCTGCTTACAGCATGGCTTTAGACAGAAACAGTGTTTCAAAGTTGATAGGACACATACTTGAGCTCATAAAGATTTACATATGAACATTTGAAAGGTGTGCAATTAGTAACGCTTTGATAAACGCTATAAAATTATTATAAAAACTAACGAGGAACGAGATAAATCCAACTCTTTGTTCAGTTTGAAAAACTTGCTAGCATTATTTTTTAAAGGCGTTCGTAAACAACTGTTTGAAGTGTTTATTATTAGCTACAATAGCTTCCTTAAAAAGTTTAGTACCACTACCGTCACCAATTTCAGAGTTTACAAGGTCAATAATCTCATAACGAATTAAGTTTAACCTTGAACCAAAATCAGCTTCAACAAACCATTTAATTAATGATATTTTATCATTAGGGTACTCTTGAGATTTCTTTTGTATCTCCGACATTAAGCTAACTACTTCTGCATTTTTCAGTTCAATTTTGTTTGAAATTATATCATTAGATACTACATGTAATTGATCTAAAGCGGCGACCATATTTTTTGTTGCTTCTATTAACTGAGAGTGAAAGACTTCATTGCTTACAGATTGATCAATAACGTTTAGTATTGCAGAGCGATATTCACTTACATATTTTATATACTCTAGAGCCGCATCTTTCTTCCTAGCTAAATTCAAATCATCGAGGTGCTTTAACCGATTTAAAGCAACAGCTATAAACCCACCGACCATAGCCATGAATGGAACAGTTAACTCTGGCAAGTTCGAACCCACCACTTGGCTTGATATAAAACCTGTAATAAATATTAGTATAAGGATGGAAAAAATTTCTCGTGTAGACATTGTATTACTCTAAGTTTTGTTCGCAATATATGAGAGTTACGCCAGTAGTCCCAACATTTTCAAGCACGCCTTGCGGGTGTATTTGGCAAAATGAATATGACCTATTATCTAGGTCTTAGCTAGCTCTTAGCAAATGGCTGCAATGATTCAATAAGTACTCTACCAAAGTGAAAGTGGAAAATAAGTAACCTAAATCAATAAAGTACGCATTGATATTTGATCCTTCTTGAAAGCAACCTGTAAGTGTCATTTATGGATTAGCCAACAATAACAGCCATAGATATTTTTATAACCACGAAGCGCTACACGAAAATCACGAAGGTAAAGGCAAGATAGTCAGATTCATTTCTCAAATGAGCCGAAATCGAGAAACTACTCTGCTTTTAGATAAATCCGGTGTAGATGCGGCTGCGAGCTTCGATTTCAGGGATGAAATCGCAGAGCCCACAGGGAAGTGCTAGCGGCGTCTCGCAGAAGTATCTGCACATTCCTCGCCGGACAGGCGTTAGGTTAAATTGAAGCTATGAATTTCAAATAACTTCTCAATTAAAACTTTGCCGGAAGCTAAACCAAACAATGTAATCAAGCTTCATTCGAAGCTAGCCTAATCTAATATTCCACTTGCCATCATTTTGCAAACTACAGTTCTCTTCTGTATCGAAGCTAACTTTAGCGGATAGATCATTAACCTTAATTGAGGCTTGAGATAACGCTTTTTGAATGAGCTTAATGAGATGAACATCTTGTTTATTGACTGTTGCAGCAGACAAGTGTTCATTGGTATCGAACACACAGATGATTTTCAGTGATTGAGGGAAGTTATCATAATTCACCAGATGGGTGATCCACTCGAAACCCTCTACCTGTTCCAACGCCTGCTCACACACTTGAGTCAAAGACACCCTCAAACTGTTCTCTATCTTCTTATCTGACTTTCTCATAGCTACCTATAATCCGTTCCATACGCTTTAGCACTAAGGCTAACTCAGCGCTAAAGAGTAAGAAAAAAAACATTTTTTAGCTAGATCTAAACACACAATATTAACCACTAGCATGGCTTAACAGAAAGATGAGGTTGATTTTAAAACTAGAAAAATGAACCAAATAATAATGCTACTAGGCTTCATTAGCAGTTAGCCAACGGGGCATAAAAAATCAAATATACTGGCTGATCTGCCAGTCAATCAAGGTTGCATTGCCATCGTTATCACACAGCCAAACCCTAGCCCGTGTCATCGGTTTTAAAATCCCGACCTCAGATTCGACTTTAGACCAGTCGGCATAGAAAAACTCTTCACCATTGATACGGAAGTTATGCTGACTATAGGGAAGGATCAATGACTCTTGAGTGCCGTCATCGGTATCGATAGTGAAGCCAAGTTGTAGCCTGTCTCGCCAGTAAAACACAAGCTCGCCAGTCCAGGAGGTCATATGGTTGGGCTCGCAGGCAAAGTCAGCAGGAGGACGAAGGCGTCCTTCTGCGCTTAAGTTCATAGAAAGAGAAGCTATAGCAATCACAATGATAAGAATAACAACTCTTCTGTGCCAAGCTCTACTGTTACCAGTGAACATACCTATATCTCTTTAGTTAATCACGGTAGGCTTGGCTCATCTCGTCCATTCGCACCGATTGCCAAGGGGTGAACTCCCACATACAGTAATCATCAGAGTAATCCATAAAATTAGTGATCGGATCATCTCCAGCACCGCCTTTTCCTTTGCAGCTATTTCGTCCTACAGGACATCCATAAGCAGGTGAGCGCTCTGCGGGAGTATCCTCAACATAGTCACCAGAGCCTCCGCACCCACCTTGAAAAGTATGGTAAAGCCCAAGCCAGTGTCCTACCTCATGAGTTAAAGTATCCCCCTCGTTATATGGAACAGCATCACCACCTGGTAGAGTGGAAAATAGGATCACAACTCCATCATCATCTGGATAGTTTTCATAATAGTTAGGAAATGTAGCCCATCCTAAATAGCCACCTCCGGGGTTGTTAGTGTATACATTCAGATCATTCGCCAAACCAACTCGAAGTGCAGCTTTCATGTTCGCTTCAGCAACTGTACCAGGCCCAGCGGTGAACCAAGACTCAGGATAATCATCAGTTGATACATCTATAATTTGATACCCCACCCGCTGGAAGCTTATATCGGTTGTAACACCACCAGTCATACCAGAAAAAGAGTCGTTCAATATATCTATTTGACTATCAATTTCTGCTTCTGATAACACACCATCACTGCCATTAACAATCACATGGAAATGAACATTAAAGACCCTCGAGTTTACAGGTGGAGGGGTATCACCGCCCCCTCCACCATTACCTCCACCATTACCATTACCATTACCATTACCATTACCATTACCATTACCAGGTTTATCTGGCTTCTTAAAAGCATTGAGCCTTTTATTAACTTTTCCGATTTCAATTTCAGTTGGCGTTCGTGTAGCACAACGCCAAAATGCCGCATTAGGGTTGGCATGATCCCAGCCGTTTTCATCTGGATTTGGCCCATTGGCCATGGATTGAGGAATAGCTATAAGTAGCAAGCATACCGTTATTAAAAGTAACCGAAACATCTCAACAACCTCCAAGAAGGTGAGTCACCTTCTTCATCATTTATGATTATGTTCAAGCATCCATACTGATTAAATTATAACCTACACCCACAATATTTTCTCGATACTGGATACGACTTTTTACTACTTAGCATTACTTACTATCTAGCATTATTACTAAGCACTATTCATCTTTCGCTCAAGTAAGCTCATCATCTCGACCGTTAAGAGCATCATCTGCTCTTGAATTATTTTGCGCTCAAGTTTAGCGTTTTGTGAGTTATCACCACTGATGGCCCTCAGCTCTAGCTTGAGCCTCTCTAACTCCTCTTTTATTCGCTCTATCTGCTTTTCAATGACAGATAAACCTTCATCTTCATTGGCAACTGATAACTCATAGATATTTTTATTTTTGCTATGTAACAGCCCGCCTAGAACACTATCCAGTGCTTTTTTATCTAACTGATATCTAGTCGCTGCGTCGGAGATAGTCACAATATCGGCAGCTAACCTACCGCCAGCTTCCTCGATAGTAAAGTCTGCCTGAATATCGATACGCTCCCTCTCAGGAAATGATATGGCCCGATAGAGGTTCACCAGCATATCCATCTTCACAAAGCGCCTCCACGCCGATATCGATCCCGATAAACAGGGTATCGACACGATTTAGAAGGAGCTAAAGAGGGATAGATAGAGCAATTTCTTATGACAGATTTTTCCTATAGCAGCAAAAGTTATAGCCGTTTCATAATCACCTGATAGATATAAAAAAGCCTCGCTGTTATAGCGAGGCTTTTCTTTCTCTATTAGAACTGACTCAGAGCGATTCTGACAGAGAGTGGCTCTTACAGAAACCTATTACTTCACAAGCTCAAAGTCACTTGGCTGCCAAACCTTATCAAACCAAGGCTGTAGCGGGCCATAGAGGCGTAGCATGGCAAACCAGGCTTTACCCGGTGTGGTCTCAGTCCAGTTAGCCTCAAGCCCCTTTGGTGCATCTGGGCCGAAGTACAAAGTGACTGAGCCATCATCATTGTAAATTAGCTCATCACGCTTGTTGTTCTTGCTTGGGTATTTAGACCCGCCTGGAACTTGAAGCTCTGAACGCGTTTGCGGGTCGTAAGCCACCATAGACCAGAAGTCTTTCGCTGGTGCATCGGCTGGTAGCGTCACCTTGTAATTCTTCTCACCGTAGAGGATCTCTCCCTTGCTATCACCTGTTGTCATCGCATAGTTTGAGCCTACGCCCGGCACTTGTAGTGCCATCGCAGGGGTATTTACCGTCGCTAGATAGAAGAACAAGGTACGGGCGTCCATGTTACGTCCGCCGTTACCACCATCTTTTAACCAGCGATAATCTCGGCCGATAAAGCCAGTAAACCACTGCTTACCTTCAAACATATAAGCGCTCTTGTCGCGGGTCTTAAAGGCGATACTGCGCGCGGTGGCATTACCCACAGCAACGGCATCTTTTAAGATAGCCTTCATACGAGCATCGGGTTCGAAAGGCTTGCCCTTCTCTATGCCGATTGCGGCTGCTTGACCACGAAGTTCTGGATCAATAAATGACACCGGCTCTTTTTGGATCACATGCCAAAGCTCTTCATAAAACTTGTAGTCATTAGCGTGAACCGTGTTGAAGTACTTACCTGAGCCGTTAGTGAACTCCATCTTCTTGGGATTCTTAGCATCGGCTAGTGGGTAAATCTTAAGACCTGTACGCCACATGTTCGATGCGTGATCTGGCTTACCATCTTTAAGGAAGCCTCTCAAAATCAGCCAGTTGTTGTAACTCTTTGATTGAGCAATCCACACCTTCTGCTCTTTATCGCCCACCATGATAGTGGCGCGGGTATCGCTGCCGCGATCAGCCATACCATTCTTGGTAGGTTTAAGATCCCCCTGGTAATCCGGTGGAAGAATCACGTACATGCCGCCCTTTTTAGCATCGGGACCCGGTGCCCCCATATCGACAACGAAGCGGAAGAAGGCATCGTTTAATGTACCAGGGCCTGCACCTGCGGGGATCTCAACCACAGTGACGCCATCTTTCTCAAGATCTAGCATGGCGCCTGCGTAGACGGTATCTGTATTTCCAGTTAAGAACAGCGGGTTTGAGTCCATAAGGTTATCAAAGACAAGCACCTCATTAGAATCTTCAACACCGAGCGATTTAAAACCTAATCGAATACCCTCAACCGAAGTTGCGGGAATAAAGTTAAGGAACACATCGATACCACGGACAAAGTCCAAGTTATCGTAAACCTTAGTTAAGGTCTCATCGGTTGGGATGCCATCATAAAAATTAAGCTCACCGATACGAGTCTCAACCCTGTTTGGTGTCATGATCTCTTCAGGGATCTTCTGGTTAAACCCTGGAGTGACATCTTTATCCGATGAGCTGGCAATGGCCACGCCTGACAAGGCCGAAATGATACAGCTACTCAGGAGTGCGGCTTTAACAAGCAGTTTGGGGCTATTTATCATATTACTTCTCCGTTTACATACGGTCATTGGCTTGGAACATTTTCTGTAGTTTACGAATAAACCATGTTCTCGAAAACATCGACCAATGAAACTTACTGTTCCTAAAAGTGAAACCCAATTGAATGTCCGTATAATCTAAAACGGCTAAATATGGGCTATCTATGAAGGTGCTTTGGGAGAAAATGAGTAGATACGGCGTCATATCTTTTACTTCATCCCTAAAGAAAGTTCAGTTAATGGAACGTTACGAAAACTTTGCAAACATACTACACAAGCTCTAAGGGAGATGCTAGATAATTCAAATAATCCAATAAGATGCAGTTAATAAGCTGTAAGTATCAACTGCATATTATTGGATAGAGTGATACCGATAATTATTATTCTCTAGGAATAAGGTGCATAAAAAAGAGCATCCTAAATGGATGCTCTGTTACTCATTCAATATTCCTCTCTATCGACTCACCCTTTGATGGTGTAATCACCTTTTGTCGATAGCGTCACAGTAATAGGCACATCAGTTCTGTTCTTCCAATACCAGCCATGAGAGCCAGCGAAAGGCGTTGTCAGTGAACCTTTCATTTTATTGGAAGTAGTAATAGAAAAGCTTTCAAAATACCCAGTACTATCCCCTTTCGGTTCACCGTGGAAATCAAAATACAGCTCCTCTCCACTGGTGCTCCACTCATATTCAAGATGAACAAATTCATCCATTATCAGCTTGTATTCCAATCCTTTTCCAGCTGGAATATCTATCTTAACCGTATCACTTCTTACTCCAGCCGTTTTACGAGCCTGCTCAATCTCAGCAACACTCGGCGCATTAGCAATCTCTTTAGTCGCAGCTGGTTCAAGCTGCTCAAAAGCCAACACAGTTTCGCTACCACTAACCGGAGCGGTTGGAGTGCCATTGGCAGCTTCAGCGATCTGAGTCAGCCCCAGAGCCTTACCTATTCCCGTTGGGTCAATATTATACTCAGCAGGCAATATGGCCGTGGTTAATACGATAGCTGCTATCACAGTCGCTGCTAAGCTTGCTTTAGTTAATGTCGCAGTAGAGTGCACCGGAATATCGATAGTATTCACTTCTTTATCGACTGAGTTTTTGCTTATCTCATTGGTATTTTTAACATTTGTCATTGGGTCTTTCCTTAATCTTAAATCTGTTTTGGCAGCATCACTCACTTTGTAGAAAGATGCTGAAATCATTGAACTTAGCTGACTAAAAACGCTTAGCTAACAAAGAAGCCTGTTAACTGGAAGCCGACTAACATCAGGCCACCACTCATCAACAGAGTGTTCGCTGCGGTTGAAAACTGCAGATAGCTCCTATGTCGTCGCCAAAAACTCATTAAAATAAGCACGACTCCCAATGCTAAAAACTGACCAATTTCAACCCCCACATTGAAGGCTAAAATATTTGGCACCAAGCCATCTTCAGGAAGGTTGAACTCCTGGATCTTGGTGGCCAAGCCAAAGCCATGGAACAAGCCAAAAATGATGACTGCCAACTTAGTGTTGGGCTGAAAGCCAAACACTCGTTTAAAGCCACCTAAATTATCAAAACCCTTATAGACAATGGAAAAACCAATAATCGCATCAATCAGGTAGGCATTAACCTGTATGTCACTGAGCACACCAAACAACAAGGTGATACTGTGACCTAAGGTAAATAGACTCACATAAAGCAACACATCTTTGCTTCTAAACAGGAAGAAAATTACCCCCACTAGAAATAACAGATGGTCATAACCGGTAACCATATGTTTGGCACCGATGTAGATAAAGGGCAGAATTGATACCCCTTCATTGAGTGTTAAAAACTGCCTGGTATCTTCATCTACGCCATGGGCGAAGAGAGAGAAAGACGCGAACATACCTAAAAATACCACCAGAAATTTGATAGCACTCGCCAAAGATTGGCTCATACAGATACTCCAAAAAAATTTAAATCAGATAAGTACACTTAGTTCTAGGCTCAGTTATTAGCAGGTTCTAGTTCTAGGCCTGGTTACTAGCAGGTTCTAGGTTCTAGGTTCTAGGTTCTAGGTTCTAGGTTCTAGAAAAAGTGTCTTATTAAATTGAAATAGCACGTTAATTTAGTAAATTAATGCACTAAAGAATCAAATTAACTTTGGGTATGAGGTGGGGGAATGGGTGGCGCGTAACGACAATTTAAATAGCTGATGTCATCATCACTGAGGATCTCAGTCTGGAAAAATCGTGAAACAAACAGAGGTTCTTCTGGCGGATGAGAAGGCATATGCGAGTGGTTAGCATGCTCATGCTCAGCTTCTGTAGCACCTGCTGCATCAGCAAGCATCAGCTCTATAAGCAAGGAGCTATCTGCAGATGGTACCGGCTCTGTAGCATTAAACGACATAGGGCCATGATGATGCTCATCTTGGCTATTTAAATTGTCAGAGTGGCTATGATGATGGCTAACATCAGCGCCCATTGGGTGAGAGCCACTCGGGTATTGCACTGAAAAAGCTGAACCAACAGCAAGAAACTGACACACTAAAACCACCAGCACAATGGCTAGTGTGATCTTCGAACTAGGCAGGCCGTATGAGGCAAGTCTAGGAAGAACATGTGTTTTCAGTTTGCTACTCCAATCAATTTCAGTGACCCTATTAAATCAGAACCTCGGCTTGGTTATCAAGATAAGAAATTCATTAATAAGCAAACATGGATAAAATTTAACTTAATAAAAACTAAAAAGAGCAGGGTCAACACATTGCCAACCCATCTCTTGTCGCTATCATCTTCAATACTAGTGGCTTAAAACTACACTAAGCTCGTCAGCATCTCATCTGAATATTCTACTAGTTCCTTGCTATCACGCACACGTTCAACGTAATCAGGGTTTGCTATAAATGGTCGGCCAATCGCCAGCAAATCAAATTTATCTTCAGCAATAGCGGTACTGCCAGTCTCTGCACTAAAGCTACCCACACCGACCAAGGTCTTGTTATAAATACTGCGCAGATAACTTGAAGCTCGGCCATCTAAGTAATCAAATTCCATGGCATCATCGAAGATCCCAACGTGTAGGAAGGCTAGATCTCGCTTCTCGAGCTCAGGGACAAGATAGTCAAATACCTCACGATCTCGGCTGTCTCCGGCCATATTGAAATATGCACCAGGGGATACTCGTAGAGCAGTTCTATCATTGCCGATACGTTCAACAATGGCATCAACCACTTCAAGCGCAAAACGTGACATATTTTCAGGCGTCTGACCGTACTCATCACTGCGACGGTTACTGTCATGATGCAAAAATTGGTCAATCAAGTAACCGTTCGCACCGTGAATTTCTACACCATCAAAACCCGCATCGATGGCGTTTGCCGCAGCTTGAGAATAATCTTTAACGAGCTCAGCAATCTCTTCAACCAATGCAGCCTTTGGTGTCTGATAGGTCAGTTCACGCATTCTAGGCACGCTACCTTCAACGCCAACTGCAGAAGGAGCCATCACATCTTGACTGCCTGTTGCTTGATAAAAGTGTGGGTGGGCAACGCGGCCGGTGTGCCAAAGCTGGGCAAATATTTTTCCACCATTTTGATGAACCGCATCGGTGACTACGCGCCAGCCGTCAATCTGTGCCGGGGAAAATAGTCCAGGAGTATTGGGATAACCTTGGCCGTCAGGGCGAATGATCACTGCTTCTGAGATGATAAGCCCCGCCTCTGCGCGTCTGCCATAGTAATCAGCCATAGCCTGAGTTGGCACTAATTCATCATCTGCCATACAACGAGTCAGTGGCGCCATAAGAATACGGTTCTTCAGTGTGAGGGTGTCATTTAGCGCGTAGCTTTGAAATAGGTTATCAGTCATAGCGACCTCTGATTCTTGAATGAGCATTCAAGATAGCCTTTCTTGAACAGGCATTCAAGATCTTTTTTGAATAAGCGTTCAATAAAGAGTACAATTGCTTTCAGTCAGTTCGACCTGACTTCCCCTAAATGCGACTTAGAGAGTTCTTAAGCACCATGCGGATTGCCGAATTTGATAGAGAGAAAGTACTGAGATCTGCCATGACTTCCTTTATGGATAAAGGTTACGGCAAGACAAGTATGCAAGACTTGAAGAAAGCCACAGGATTACATCCTGGCTCTATCTATTGTGCCTTCGACAATAAACGTGGACTGCTGCTAGCGGCATTAGAGCAATACCGTCTGGATCGAAATATTGAGTTTACTGGGATCTTTTCCGGTCAACGGCCAATACTAGACGAACTAAAATCTTATCTGGATCATATCGTTCTAGAATGCCAGAGCTGCGATGCATCCCAAGCCTGCTTGCTGACTAAGGCGTTGAACGAAGTCGCTGAACAAGATGAAGAAGTACATGCCATTATCACTGCTCACCTCGCTAACTGGCAGCAGGCAATCACACATGTCTTTCAAAAGGCGTTAGATCAAAAGGCGATTAATTCAACAGGCGCTGTCAACGAGCGTAGCGCCGATGCCCGCGCTCACTATCTGTTGATGGGAATTTATGGCTTGAGAACATTTGCTCATACTCACCCTGAGGGCGATATACTAAAACAGCTCGCCGAGCAACTTTATCAAGATGTGTGTCGATAAGCTAAGGAGCAAGTAAGCATTCAAACTGGATTCCGGCCACAAGCACGCCGGAATGACCTGTATTCTTATAGCCCTATGGCATTCTTTCCTGAATCTTAAGCTCGCTGCTTTCTTTGCTCTATTTTAAGACTTAACGCTTACAACTCGTGACTTTCTTAGCCTTATCTTGAACTCGAAAATCACAACTTTCTTCGCTCTATCTTAAGACTTAACGCTTACAACTCGAGACTTTATTAGCCATATCTTGAACTCGCAAATCGTGACTCTCTCAGCTCTTTCTTAAACTCGCAACTTTCTTAGCCTTATCTTGAACTCGCGACTTTTTTAGCTTGTCTATTTCACCACCAGCACTGGACACTTAGCCTGATTAGCAACAGCCTCGGCAACATTAGGACTTAGCATATGAGATAAACCAGTATGACCATGACTTGCGATCACTATCATACCCACCTCCCGCTCTTCAGCTTCATCTAAAATCTGAGCCAAAACGCCGCCACTACGGATGTTAGTGTGCACCATCAAACCTTTGGGCATCTGTTCACGAATTTCAGACACTATCTGTTTCATTTTCTCATCGGCAAAGGCTTGCTGATCTTGTAACAGCTCAGCGGGACTATCGACTACGATGCCATAATCTGGAGCACCATAAGGCAGACTAACCACATTCAGTAGCCTGATATCGACCCCATATAGATTTGCCATTTCAACGGCATACCCCAAGGCATGAGATGCCGTTTCTGAAAAGTCTGTCGGACATAATATATGGCGAGTACGCATAACTTTCTCCTGTTAAATCAACTCCAAATAAATCGACAACTCACGTGTCTTCCTAGAACCTAGAACCTAGAACCTAGAACCTAGAACCTAGAACCTAGACCAGACTTACTTAACCACTAAGACAGGACACTTGGCTTTATTAGCAACCTCTTCGGCAATATTGACATGCAAAAAATGCTCAAAACCTGTTCTACCATGGCTTGCCATCACAATCATTCCAGCATTTATTTTTTCAGCCGTTACTAATATTTGCTCAGCGGCATGCCCATGACGGATCACACCTTCAACCGTTAAGCCTTTATCGAGCGTACCTATCAACTGACGCATCTGATCAGCAGCCTCAGCTTCCATTCGACTAGCCAACTCCTCTGGGGTAAGGGCTAACACCCGAGTGTGCTTGTCTCCAAAGGGTTTATCAACGACATGCAATAAACGAATACCAACGCTATAAAAGTTGGCCATCTCAAATGCATACCCCATGGCATGAAAAGCGGTCTCAGAAAAATCTGTCGGACAAAGAATTTGGCGAGTTCTCATAGCCCCTCCTAGTCATCGTACCTGCCGTTCAAATAGAGTTTTCAGCCTCATTTTTTAGCCTTAAGATTGAGGCATTAAACCCTGTCTAAAAATAAGTGGCGTAATCCAAAAAAGCTTGCCTACAGGCCGCTCAAAACAAAATGATGAGCAACGCCATACTTGGCCTAATAGGGTTACGCCAAACCTTGCTATCAAGCAGACATTGAGCACAAATACTGCTTGGTTTTATAAAGAATCACTTAACAACTAACACCGGACACTTCGCCTCATTCACAACGGCTTCTGCAACATTGGTATGAAGAAAATGAGCCAAACCAGTTCGCCCATGGCTGGCCATCACTATCATGCCGACATTATTTTTCTCTGCATCTTCTAAAATCTGCTCTATCGCTGAGCCACGTCTAATAACGGTTTCAACTGTAAGCTCACAATTTAGCTCATTAAGTAAGCGTTGCATTTTTTCGGCTGCCGCCAACTCCATCCCTTGAGCTAACTCCTCAGGAGTTATCGCTAGAATCTGATAGTTATCATTACCAATAGGTTGATCGACAACATGCACGAGCCGAATACCTACATGATAAAAATTAGCCATCTCAATGGCATAACTCAACGCATGAGACGCTGTTTCAGAAAAGTCCGTAGGACAGAGTATGTGTCGATTTCTCATGTGAGCCTCCCTATTAAGCATAGTTCTAAACTTGTGTTAAAGCCTTTCCCACTCTGATAAAAACCAATAAAAAACTGAATTATTCGGTCTATATTTACTTTCTTAAAACCAGTCTAATTAACATCCTGTGTCACATTTTGATCTCGGTCACATATCATGTCGATCTCATAAAAATTTGCTAAAACTGACAAGAAAAGGTGTATTAATTTTAATCAGCTATAGATCTTAACTTGATACTGAATTACTATACAAATAACAGACCGACCAATCAGTCGGTTTGTTATTTTAGTAAACTTAACCACTACCTAGCTCGGCTTAATAATTCTTAATTATTATAGTGGCCTAGCTCGGTAACCTTACCTCTAGTTATCTAGGAGAGCGATGAATGAACATGCCAATTGAAGCCGTATCTAATGACACCAAAAATACTGCGGTAGCAGATTCACAACTCGATGAATTGCTCTCTCTACAAAAAGCTAGCTATCGTTCATCACCAGCACCGACTTATTCTCAGCGCATCGAACAACTGACTTCACTGAAGCAAGCATTATTGAAATATCAGCAACCTCTCGCCGATGCATTGAACCGAGATTATGGTAGTCGCTCTGTGGATGACACCCTCATTTCAGACATCATGCCCTGTATCAATAACATCAACTACAGCCTTAAAAATCTGAAAAAATGGATGAAGCCAAGCGCCAGACATGCTGGCCTTTTGTTATCTCCTGCAAAAGTTAAGGTCCATTACCAGCCAGTAGGTGTCGTCGGTATTATCGTGCCGTGGAACTTCCCAGTGATGCTATCTGTTGGCCCTCTTATTACCGCACTAAGTGCTGGTAACCGTGCCATGCTAAAGCTGTCTGAGTTCACCCCTGAAACCAACAAGGTACTAAAAGAGATGCTTGCCAGTATCTTCGATAACAGTATCGTCGCTATTATCGAAGGCGAAGCCGATGTAGCTGCAGCCTTCTCATCCTTACCCTTCGATCACCTGTTGTTTACTGGCTCTACCGCTGTTGGAAAGCACGTGATGCGCGCCGCAGCCGCAAACTTGACCCCTGTAACGCTAGAGTTAGGTGGTAAGTCGCCAGTCGTTATCGCGCCAGATATACCGATAGAAACTGCCGTTGAGCGAATGATTTACGGAAAATGTTTAAACTCAGGCCAGATCTGTGTCGCTCCCGATTACGTGCTGGTCCCTAAAGAGAAGCAAGCCGAGTTTATTGCCGCCTATAAGAAAAAATTCAATGCCATGTATGGTCAGGTAAGTGATAATAAAGATTACAGTGCCATCATCAATCAGCGCCAATTTGATCGCTTAAGCGCTGTACTCGAGGATGCCAAAAACAAGGGTGCTAGCATTGTTTCCGCTAATGACGAAGCTATAGATACTCAAAAGCGTAAAATACCCACCCAGTTGATCACTGATGTCAGTGATGACATGACCTTAATGCAAGATGAGATCTTCGGCCCTTTACTGCCAATCATAGGCTACGAAACGCTGACCGATGCCATTGAATATATCAATGACAGACCGCGTCCTTTGGCCCTGTATATCATGAGCTTTGATGCCTCAGTTCAACAGTCGATACTTAACAACACCCATTCTGGCGGTGTCTGTATTAACGAAACCGTCTTTCATGTCGCGGCAGATGATGCCCCATTTGGCGGTATTGGTCCTTCAGGTATGGGGCATTATCATGGTAAAGAAGGCTTCTTAACCTTGAGCCATGCTAAAACAGTGCTTAGCCGTGGCAAACTCAATACGGGTAAGTTTGTCCACCCTCCTTATGGCACAGGTATTCAGGCGATGCTATATAAGCTATTTTTACGCTAACAGCTTCGAGCTTTTATATAGGAGCTCGAAGCTGCGAGTTTCGAGTTCAGCATGACAAATTAAACCACTGTTGTCGTCATCCTGAGTTTATCTCAGGATCCAGCTTTTTAATGACAAGAAAGTTAACCAAATAAGACAAGTAGTCGATGAGCAAACCAGATAAGAAACAAGCCATATTAGATACTGCGTTGACGCTGTTCGTCAGCCAAGGTTTCTATGCCACCTCGACCGCCTCCATAGCTAAACAAGCGGGGGTAGCAACTGGCACCCTATTTCATCATTTCCCCTCGAAAGGAGACTTGATGAATCACCTCTTTCTGGCTATAAAGCAAGAGTTTGCAGATGCTATATGGGCTTCCATTCAAGACAGTGGCGATCTTAAAAGTGACGCTAAACACTTGTGGCACTCAGCGATTAAATGGGCGATGGATAACCCATTGAAGCAAGAGTTCTTTCAGCAATATTCGATGTCACCATCCATAGCGATCGAAATAAGAGAACAGGCCATGAACTCCATCTTGGGGTTTATGGGTGCATTAATGCAAAAAGGCCAAGCCCTAGGTTTATTAGCTGACTATCCACTCAACCTGATGCAAGACAACTGCCACGGCCAGTACCTTGCCGCTACCCGTTACTTTTTGGATAACCCTGAGAAATGGCAAGATGAACAACACACACAAGCCAGTTTTAACCTGTTTTGGAATGCAATGGTGAAGGGCTGAGAAGCCCTAAGATTCAACCGGTAAGTTACGTTCTAAACCAAAAGATGTTAGTCAGAAACTGTCATTAACCTTCATTCGAAGGTAGCCAAACTCTGACACATAAGCCCACATCATCACGATTATGTAAGCTAATTCGCCCTTCGTGTGCTTCTATAATTTCCCGACACAAGGGCAAGCCTAGGCCTGTTCCAGACTGCTTAGTGGAATAGAAAGGTAATAGAGCCTGCTTAAGCACCTCGGGTGACATGCCTGCGCCTTCATCGTTAACTTCAATAACAGTGCCCTCTATCACTCTGCCATCACTGTCCCTTTCATTCGCTTTACCATTCAGCACTGTAAAAGACTCAATGGTTATGCTCACTCCAGAGGCATCACTTCCAGATTCGTGGGCATTTTTTAATAGATTTAACAGCACTTGCTCCATCTGAATAAGGTCAAACTCCCCTTCTTCCTCGGGTAATTCGCCAAGCAGTGAAAACTGATAATGTTGACCGAGTTGATCGATGAGCCTAGGCCAGTTAACCTTAACCTTTTTTGGCTGAGGCAACTTGGCAAAGCGAGCATAATTAGAGATAAACTGGCTCAGATGATTGGTTCTATCTTCGATGGTATCGAATATCATCTTTAATTTAGCATCATCGAGATCTTTAGTGATTATTCGCCCCGAATTAACCATAGAGGCAATAGGCGCCACTGAGTTATTCAACTCGTGACTAATGATACGAATGACCTTTTTCCAAACAGCAACCTCTTGGCGATTGAGCTCATGGGTCATCTGCTTTAGCAGTAATAAGTGATGATACTGACCATTAAGTAGAAACTGTCCACGTGAAAGATGCCAGGTTTCATCCTCCTCCTGACTATCACTCGATAAGGTAAACAAGCCCCCTTTAGGCTTTTGTAATGCTGAAGATAACTCCTCACTGACATGCACAAGTATGTCCGGTAAGGCAAAGCCATCAATGCGGTTACCTTGATAAAACAGGTGTCTGGCCGCATCATTGGAATAAATAACTCTCTGTTCATCATCGAGAAGCAACATAACATTCGGCGAGCTTTGGATCACCTTGTCGAGCAAAAGTTCACGTTGGTAGATGTACTGGCGCTCTTTTCTTAAGGTTTCAGCAGACTCATTAAACAGGGTCGTTAGCGCTTGTAACTGGCGATCGCCACAGACGGGGATGGTGACACTAAAGTCATTATCTTTAAAATTGAGCAGACCCACTTCGAGTGCTGTTAGGCTTGTGGCGAGCGTCCTAGTGGCAAAGTGGCTGATGAACCAAGCACAGGCCCCCGCTGAGATAAATATCAATACAAACACGAACGCAGAAGTTGCTATAAATGTTTGTGGCTGAATGAGCTGCTGCATTAACAGCAGTGATAAACCCGTACCTACTTGAGAGGCCAATATGGCCCCTACGTTCAGCTTAGTTCGTAAAGAAAATGCGCTTAAAGATAAATACGATAATAATGCCATAACCACTCAGCCTACATAGAATCAGAGAACAACAATCACTTACCCATTACTTACTAACGACCAAGTTTTTTCATACATCGATTTTTTCATTCGTCGGTGATATTGGAACTGATGCTAATGGAACGGATAATACTATTCACCCATCCCTCAGCGACTACTTACTAATACCGAACTTTTCCATGCGTCGATATAGTGCTTGGCGGCTTAACCCTAACGACTTAGCCACCCTGGCAATCACGCCGCGATGTTCGGCCAACGCGACCTCTATCGCTTGCTTCTCATCGACCGACATTTGCGGTGTAACTTGCTGCTGATGTTGACTTTTGATTTCGGAAACTTTTTCAGGAGCTACTTCAGGCTCAATATTTGATCTAAGGTCCGCTTCTATATCGGTGGCTGCCTGTGCGTGAGCCACATTTTCGGCTTCGCTTGGTTCAAGAGGCGGCGTGACAGTCTTTACTGCAGCTTGCTCAACTAGATCCAAATCTGTTTTTTGGAACAGCAAACCAAAATCGAGGGCTGTCAGCTCGGTGCTTTTAGCGAGAATCACCGCTCGCTTACAGACGTTCTCCAGCTCTCGAACATTACCCGGCCAACTGTGAGCGATTAAGGCCTGTTGAGCCTGCTTATTGAGTGAAAATTCATGACCAATAAAGAGTTCAATCAGAGGAAGGATATCATCCTGACGCTGATTCAATGGCGCCAACTCAAGCTCAATCACATTGAGTCGGTAGAAGAGATCTTCTCGAAAACGTCCTTCACGAATATCTTCTGCCAGATCGGCATTGGTCGCACTCAATACCCGCACATTCACTTTTCGAGTCTGGTGACTACCAAGTCGTTCAAACTCACCGGTTTGCAGTACGCGCAGCAACTTTATCTGCCCAGATAAAGGTAAGTTACCAATTTCATCTAAAAATAGCGTGCCACCATCGGCGGCTTCAAAGCGGCCTATACGGGTCTTGTTAGCACCAGTAAATGCCCCCGCTTCGGCACCAAACAGCTCGGCTTCTAATAGATCAATTGGCAAAGCGCCGACATTCACCTTGATAAACGGCTTGGTTTTTAAGCAAGAGTTAGCATGAATAATATCAGCCAGTTTATCTTTGCCCGAGCCATTTGGACCTGTGATCAACACAGAGACATCAGAGCGGGCAATCTGCAGGGCTAAATCGACACTGCGCTGCATGGCACCACTGCCAAAAACAATACCACACAGGTCCGCACCTTTAATGGCAGACATGCGATCATTTTCTACTCTGGTCAGCTGAGTGTTGGCTTTCGATAGCGCATGCAAAGAGATCAGGTTGTTGATACTGGTGACCAACTTGGCATCATCCCAAGGCTTACCCATGTAATCAGCCGCACCTTCTTTAACGAGCTCAACGGCAAGCTCAAGCTGAGTCCATGCAGTAAGCAGCACTATCGGTAATTGGGGCTGTAGTGCTCGAAGTTGATAAAACAGGGCCTTACCCTCTTCACCAGAGGTGGTGTCTTGGGTGAAGTTCATATCCTGAACCACTAAAGCAATGTCATGCAGCTTAATAAGCTCCATAGCTACCTCAGGAGAAAGACAAGTGAGGGTATTGAAGCCATGAAGCTCAAGCATAAGTGACAATGCATTACACACTGCTTGATTGTCGTCGACGATCAGAATTGTATCCATACTTCTATTTATCGTTCTTCTGCTGTTATGCGTGGAAATATATGGCCTTCAAACTAACTGAAAGCGAAACAGAATTAAAGAATAATTCTGTTTCAGTTAAACACTTCTTGTTGCGATAGCCGCTGAGATACTTGACTGAGCCTTTCTTATCGAAAGCGCTAACCATTCTTATTGGAAGCGCCAACAGTCTCAGTCAGAATATCTCTTTACAGTCCAGTTAAACGCTTCTTGTTGCGATAGCCGGAGATATGTTCGCTGCTTTTCTGGCTGGCAGAATCACTGCAAAAGTAGTGAGCACAATCAAACCTGCAATCGTCGCCAGCGGATAAACCGGATCAAGCTTTGGCAAGCTGTAGATACTCATCAACTGCTGACCTAACTGCATCGCCACTAAGCCACCAATCACACCACCGATAATGCAAATAATATAGTTTTCGACTAAGAAGAAACTCAAGATATCACGCTTCTTCGCGCCCAAAGCTCTACGTGTTCCGATCTGCTTAGTGCGGCGTTCGATATTAAACATCACCATACCAGCCAGACCTAACGACGTGATAAGCAGCAGTAAAACAACCATCATAGACAATACCGTCGCCATCAACTCATGATTACGATAGACCCTTTTTCTGTGCTCACTGATCAAACTAAAATCATTGATAACCCGGTTGATATTATCTTTATGCAGCGCGGCAGGAATCGCCTCTTTCAGTTGAGCGAGGGTACCTTCTTCGGCTCTGACCAGAAATTTAGTGAAAGGAAACGCCAGCTCAACATTGAGAATGACACTATTTTCAAGCTCATCACTGTTCACCCATGCACCTTGCAAGGTTTCAATCACTCCGACCACTTCAACGGGTTCTTCACCAAAATCTGCTGCATACATAATCTGACCTACAGCAGGTGCATCCCCCCAAACCTCTGTGGCAAATGCTTGAGTCACTATCGCTCGGTTCGCTCTATCAGGGATCTCCTGTTGGATCTCCTCTTCATAGAAGTTGCGCCCGGCAATAAGCTTAACGCCCAATGTCTTCACCATCTGCTCATCACCATAATAGATTGCTGCATGGCTGGTCTTGGCCGTTTCTTCAGTTTCTCCAGCCATAAAACCAGACATCCAACCGCCACCACTGAGTGGCGTCATGCTCGTCGTCGTGGCGGCTATGACACCAGGCAAATCACGAATAGTTTGCATATCACGACTGTTTTGAGCACTAAAATAAATATCCGAATCGAAATTATAGACACTGAAATCAAACACTTCTGACTCTGCGATGCCGGAGTCTCGCGCCATCAAATTCAGGCGCTCACTGATAATAAAGCTCGCGTTTGCGACAATGGCAACCGATAAAACAATCTGAATAAGCAGCAGTATCGGGCCACTCTTATTACGCATCAAGGTACTGATAATGGGTTTAATCTGTAACATGTGAAATTCCTTTCTCTTATTCTGCTTATTGACTCTTCAGATGAACGCTAGGATTGGTAGAACAAATCCGCCATGCTGGATAAATCCCAGCGACCAAAGCGGCTAAAACAGCGATACTTGGCGCCAATACCCACATGCTCATATCCAGCTGAGTTAATGCATCTTCGAGTTCAAAATGTACCGACAACATAGATAGCGACCCCCAAGCCCATAACAGACCGAGTAAACCACCACAGAAACCAATTAAACCCACTTCAACCATATGCTGAGAAAAAATCTGACTACGACTTGCACCTATGGCTCGGCGTACGCCAACTTCAGGGGCACGCTTAAGAAACTTAGCCAGTAGCAGTCCTAACATGTTAACCAGACAAACTAACAAGAAGAGCGCACTCAAGCCGACCAACACCTTGTTATCTTCTGGGACGACATTGTTAATTTTCAGCCACTGCTCCACATCGGCTAGTTCACCGCTGGCATTAGGCATTTCAAATCGACCGATCAGTTTCTGCTGCTCTACATAGCTGGCCAACCACTCTTTATAAACGCGAACTTGCTCAGGGTTTTCTAGTTCAACCCAATATTGATTCCAATGAGCCTCCGAGGCTAAACGATCCGCGTAGGTATTAAGCGATTCATTCTTCCAACTCTGGTTGTTACCCCAGCTCTGGTATTCTTCGATGGGGGCTAACGAATAAGGCACAAAGATTCTTTCTGCGTCATTAAATGCACCATTATTCACATCGTAATATTTAGGACTCGGATTCCAAGTCTTAGTGACTCCGACAACTTGATAAGGTTTTTGATTAAAATAAAGGGTTCTTCCGACACTGTTTTCACCTTTAAATATCTCCTTATTCAAGTCTTCACTGATCACCACCTGATAAGCGGCCTCTTGGTCTACTTGCGCTTCCCAAGCACCGCCATAAAGGAAAGGGACTGAGAAAAGGCCGAAAAAGTCACTATCTGTCACACGCGCACTTTCTAAGATAGGCGTAAAATCAGGGTCCTCAGTTTGCACAGCAAAACCTGTTCTAAACATAGGCGTCTGTCGTACAGGCACCGGACTGTTACGCAAGTTGAAACTATCCTGGTAAGTGATCTGCTCATTGAGCTCATCCCAGCTATCAACACCTTGGCTCCATAATCGCACTTCAAATAATTTAGAAGAACGCTCTCCAGCCGGGTTAATCGATGCCATCTGATAGATATTTAAGGTAGTGATGGTAATGCCAATACCAATGGAGATGGCAAGAACCATCAAGAGTGACATGAATGGCGTCTTTTTAATGCTGCGCCAAGCTAAATCGAGATAATAGAAAAACATGGTCACTCTCCTTAGCTAGCCACTTGTTCAGTTTGAGCTTGCTGCTCATCTGTACGCTTGTTTACATCGGCATCGACCACTAAATGTGGCTTGCCTGCTTTAGCAACATCACCGCTTTGATAGCCTTCTCCACCTTGATACATAGTAAAATCACATACCTGGCCATCGACAATCTGAATATTACGCTGAGCACGACGTGCCAACTCAGCATCGTGGGTCACCATGATAATCGTGGTGCCCGCTTTATTAATATCCTCAAGCAACTCCATCACTTGACGCGCCATCATGCTGTCTAAGTTACCTGTCGGCTCATCGGCCAGCAGGAACCTAGGTTCACCGGCTAAAGCACGTGCAATTGCCACACGTTGTTGTTGCCCACCCGATAATTGTGACGGTAGATGCTTCATCCGCGCTGCCAGTCCCACCTGCTCCAATGCATGTTGGACACGACGCTTACGCTCTTTGGCGCTGAAGCCACGATAGCGTAGAGGCACTTCTACATTTTCGGCTAAATTAAGGTCTGGAATTAAGTTAAAGCCCTGGAAGATAAAGCCTATCTTTTCATTTCGAATCGCCGCGCTCTTGTTATCGCTTAAGTTTGAGATGTTGACGCCATCGAGAAAATAATCACCATGGGTAAAACCTTCAAGCAAGCCCGCAATATTTAGAAAGGTGGTTTTACCTGAGCCTGATGGCCCCGTTACCGCTACAAATTCACCTTCGCTCACTTCAAGATTAAAATCACGTAATGCATGGGTTTCTACAAGATCCGTTTTAAACACTTTGCTAATACTTTTCATCGATAACATTTTAATATTCCCTGTCTTTATCGTTTAATTCTAGGTTCTAGGTTCTAGGTTCTAATTCACTGTAGGCGCTGTTTCGCTTGCCTTGCTTCCCGGCTAAAGCCGGTCCAACATATTTAATTCCATGCTGACTCAATAACGCCAATGACTAATGCCTGTGTATAGAGGTTTAAATCGGTCACCACTTGGCTAATATCAGTGCTTAGCCCTGAGCTAAAATCAGTAGTGACATTGGAAATTTCATTAATCGACATATTCACTGGAGCCGCGGCTTCCAATACATTCAAGCCAAGCACAAACCAATCGCCTGCATTCTGGGTGGATACCTGTACCGCAACGAGTAGCAGGAGTAATGCACCTATAGTCGTGACTCTTTGTATGCTGAAGGCTCTTTTTCCGCTCAAGGCGTTGTGGTTAATCTTGTGGTTAAGTTGACTCATCATGCTCTCCTTAGCGTACTAATACTTGTTCGGCTTTCTTAAATGGCTGAACGCTTGAGATAACCCAAACATCGCCGACTTTACCGCCTTGCAGGATCTCGATATGGCTCATGCTACGCGCCCCAAGCTGGATCTCTGTTTGCTCTGCAATGTCTCCATTCATGGCATACACTTCCCTGCTGCCACCAGTTGCCACGAAGGCGCCACGCTTTACCATCAACACATTAGGTCTATTTTCCAGTAATACTCGAGCCGATAAACGCTGGTTCTGGCGAAGGTGTAAGCGATCATCTTGCTCAAACCGAACTCGAGCAGTAACTTCACGATTTCTTACTTCTGGCGATATTGAAGACAGCTCACCCACTAAGGTTAATGCGCCAAAACTCAACTCTACATTCATGCCAAGCCCTAACTCATCGGCATATGACTCAGGCACGGCAAGTTCGGCTTCGAAGGCACTCAAATCAACAACAGTCAAAATTGGCTGACTCTGGCCGATACGCGCTTTTTGCTCGGTGAGCCAGTTACCTATGATGCCGCCTACTGGCGCTTTAATATTTAATGCTGCAACCTGACGCTCAAGCTCGCTCACCACCAATTTCTGGCGATTAACTTCTGCGGCTTTATTCTTAATTTCGAAGGTCTGGGTGTCTCGCATTAAATCCGCTTCCTGCCTAGCGTGAGCCGATAACAGCTTGGCTTTGTACAGGTCATCTTTACCCTTCTCGAAATCAATTTTAGAAATCAACTTGCTCAGGATAAGTTCATCTCCGCGGCGACTCTCTCTGTCTGCAGCAGCTAAATCGACCTTGGCCATATCTAAGGTTTGCTGCGCTTTTAACTGTTCGCGGCGTGCATCGAGGCGTGCTCTTTCTAGTGAGCTTTGCAACCCTTCGAGCAATGCTTCCTGCTGTTTAAGGCTATTGGTTAACTTGTGACTTTCAATGGTCGCTACCACATCACCCAGCTCGACTCTATCACCTGGCTTTGCCAGTAAGGTCACTGTGCCTTGGTCAGTGCTGTATAGAATAGGCGCGTTAGCCGCTACAATTTTACCTGTGGTCGCTATGTCTCTGGTAAGCGTACCTTGCTCTAATGTGGCAAACCTTAGTTCACTACGATTAATGGAATCACTAATCTGATCACCACCAACACTTGACCAAACTAGACCCGATACCAACAACACAGCAGCTCCAGCCATTAACGGCCACTTTAGCTTCTTGCCTATGCTTGCCTGTATCACAGTGTCCTGTCCGCTCGTGTCCTTAATCATCTTCTTATCCCTAACTGTCCGCTCGGTAAGTGCAGCCTCACCAATACTTAACAAATCACTAATATTGATTACATTAATACAAGTTGCGTGCCAATAAACACCAATCAAACAAAATCAATAGCTTACATAAACAAACATCGCTATAGACAGATAAAGTGTCCGCGGACACTTGATGAATGTGTCCGCTTATTTACCGATATGAGCAATAAAGTGTCCGATATCTGCCCATATGAGAAAAAAGTGTCCGCTGTCCGATGGGGTTTACAACCCGTTTCATCGTGTTTTTCTAATAAACACTTTACAAATACCCCTTACATCCATTAGAATTTTCTTATGAACTTTTGATTAGGCTACCCCATGACGACTTCGTATCGTTTTAATTACCGCCATTTGCTATTGCTGCTATCGACGATGGCTTTACTGCAGGCAAGTTTCTCTGTGCACGCCACTGAAACGATGACGGTTTCTCTGGGTGAACACACTCGGTGGGTCGAACTCGATGCCAAGCTTGAAGCAGTTAAGGCGGCGACGGTATCAGCACAAACCTCGGGGCGAGTGTTAGTACTACATTATGATGTTAATGACATCGTCCCTCAGGGGGCGCCACTGTTAGAGATCACCAGTAAGGAGCAAGCTGCAGAGCTTGCTGCTGCTAACGCTGAGCTGGCCAGAGCGATAGCGCTAAATACTGAGGCTCAGCTGACGAGTACACGCTATAAAGAGTTATTTCCACAGGGCGCTATCTCCCAAGGCAATATGGATGAAGCTACAGCTCAAGCAAAATCGGCCGAACAAGCTGTGTCCGCCGCTAAAGCTAACATTGTCCGCGCCAATGAATCGCTAACTTACACGTCTGTTTTGGCGCCATTTTCTGGCATTGTGACCCAGAGACATGTTGAAGAGGGAGAAACAGTCACCCCTGGCCAAGCACTGCTTTCTGGGTTCTCACTCACTCAGATGCGCGCGGTCACTCAAGTGCCCCAACGCTATATTGATGCATTAAAACAACAACCTGAGTTTGAAATAATTCTCAACGATGGACGCAGCTATCAATCAAGTGAATTAACTATCTTCTCTTTTGCCGATCCCCATAGTCACAGCTATAAAGTACGGATTTTACTGCCTGAAGGTGAAGCTAATTTGATGCCGGGGATGTGGGCAAAAGCCAAGTTTAGTGCCGGAGTGATCCGCAGTATCACGCTGCCAACATCCAGCATAATAAAACGAGGCGAACTGAGCGCTGTGTATCGTCAGCTAGGAGACAAGTTTGTGCTTAATCAGGTGCGAATAGGCAAAAGTTACCAGGACACGATTGAAATACTATCCGGCCTGGATGACGGTGACATTGTTGCCCTTGATGCGTATCAAGTCGTTCTTAATAAACAAGTAAAGTAGAGGCAAGTACAATGAGCAACTCATCGACACCTAAGTCTTGCGACGCAACAGGTAACGGCGGTCCACTCGGGATCTCTGGCAAGATAGCTGCTGCATTTCAGCTCAGTGCGATCACGCCACTACTGGCCATTTTAGGCCTGTTACTCGGCCTGTTTGCCGTACTCGTCACCCCAAAGGAGGAGGAGCCACAGATTGATGTGACCTTCGCCGATGTCTATATTCCCTTTCCTGGCGCAAGCCCTGCAGAAGTTGAAGCTCTGGTGACCTTACCAGCAGAACAGATCATCTCAGAGATCAAAGGCATAGACACTCTATACTCCTTCTCACAGCCTGATGGCGTGCTGATCATTGCCATCTTCGAAGTGGGGATCCCTCGCAGTGAAGCTATCGTAAAACTCTACAACCAGATCTATTCCAATATGGACAAGCTGCCGACACATGCTGGCGTGGGCGAGCCCTTAATTAAACCAAGAGGGATCAATGACGTCCCTATTGTTAGCCTGACCTTATGGTCAAAAGACAGTCAAGTTTCCGCCGAAGATCTGACCCATGTTGCTCATGGTTTAGAAACTGAGATAAAGCGCATTCGCGGCACGCGTGAGATTTATACTGTAGGGGCTCATGAGTTAGTGCTTAATGTCCGCGTCGACCCAGTTAAAATGAACTATTACGGTTTAAGCTTCGATGCCATTAGCCAGACCCTATCGGCTAATAACCAGATCTCAATGCCAGCCTCCTTAATACAGGGGAATCAGGAGATTAAAGTTCAGGCGGGTCAGTTTTTACAGAGCTTAGATGATGTAAAACATCTGGTCGTCTCAGTATATCAAGACAGTGATGGCCAAAGCGCGCCAGTCTATCTCGCCGATATCGCCGAGCTGTCACTCAAAGCCGATATTCCACTAAAGAGTGTCTGGCATGGCGACAAGCAAGGCATGTATCCCGCAGTGACCTTAGCCATAGGCAAGCAAGCGGGTGAGAATGCGGTAGAAGTTGCAGAGCGGATCTTAACCCGGGTTGATAAGGTAAAAAACATTCTCATACCCGACAATATCGAGGTCACGCTGTCGAGAAACTATGGTAAGACTGCTGGTGACAAAGCCAATACCCTCATTTTTAAGTTAATGTTTGCCACTGCAGCCGTTGTTATCTTGGTCTTACTCACCATGGGAGCAAAAGAAGCGATTGTCGTTGGTATGGCGATTATTATCACCTTGGCAATCACCCTATTCGCCTCCTGGGCATGGGGCTTTACCCTTAACCGAATCTCACTATTTGCGCTGATCTTCTCTATCGGTATTCTGGTCGACGATGCCATTGTGGTGGTCGAAAATATTCACCGACACATGGCCATGAGTAAAAAAAGCCTGACAGAGCTGATCCCTGCCGCCGTCGATGAAGTGGGTAGCCCAACCATTTTGGCCACCTTTACCGTTATCGCCGCCCTACTGCCGATGGCTTTTGTTTCAGGTCTTATGGGTCCATATATGGCCCCTATTCCAATCAATGCCAGCATGGGCATGCTCATATCACTGGCGATCGCTTTCACCATCACTCCTTGGCTGAGTCAGAAGCTACTTAAGCACAAACATGGTTCAGGCGAAGAGAAAAACATCACTGAAAACAAGGGCTTTATGTTTACCTTATTCACCCGTCTCATCGGGCCATTTGTCTTAGGTAAACAAGCCAGAAAAGCCCGCGTTGGACTCGCTGCAGGCATATTTGTGTTAATCGGGTTCGCAGTCTCATTGCCTATCGGTCAGTTGGTTATCCTAAAAATGCTACCACTGGATAATAAATCTGAGTTTCAAGTGATGGTCGATATGCCTGAAGGCACCCCGGTAGAGCAAACGCAGAGGGTATTGCAAGATCTTGGTCGATACCTAGCGACAGTCGATGAAGTTGAAAGCTATCAAGTGTATGCCGGCACCAATGCACCGATGAACTTCAACGGTTTAGTCAGGCACTACTTTCTTAGAGAGAGCCAGGAACTCGGCGATATTCAAGTTAACCTGCTAGAGAAAAGCCAACGTGAACGAGATAGCCATACTATCGCTCAATCGGTTCGCGGTCCGTTGCAACAGATAGGCAAGCGCTACAACGCCAATATTAAAATTGTTGAAGTGCCACCGGGACCACCGGTTTGGTCGCCAATAGTGGCTGAGGTGTATGGCCCCAGCGAAGCCATTCGAGAGCGTGCAGCCAACGAGCTACAAGCATTATTTAAGCAGACCCATGGCGTTGTCGATGTCGATATATTCCTGCCTGCGGCTCAGCAAAAGTGGCAGGTGATAATTGATAGAAGTCGAGCTAGTCTGCTCGGCGTGCCCTATCAAAGTATTGTCGACCTGATAGCCACATCCGTCGGTGGCAAAGACTTGAGTTATCTGTATGACAAGCAGCAGAAACAGCCGGTTCCAATCCGCTTACAACTGAAGGAGTCAGCCAAGTTCGATCTCGATCAAGTACTCAACCTTAAGCTAACGGCTAAGGATGGCACTCCAGTTACCGTCTCTGAGCTAGTCACCATCAAAAAGGGTCATATTGATGCGCCTATCATCCACAAAAACATGATCCCTATGATCATGGTGGTTGCCGATATGGCAGGTGAAATCGACAGCCCTCTATATGGCATGTTTGATATGGCTGCCAATATAGATAAAAAGGGAGGACTGGGGTTCGATCAACACTATATCAATCAACCATCAGGGCTTGATTCTGTGGCGGTGCTTTGGGATGGTGAGTGGAAGATCACCTATGAAACCTTTAGAGATATGGGCATTGCCTACGCTGTCGGTATGATAGCCATCTACCTCTTGGTCGTTGGACAATTTAGATCTTATACCGTGCCACTGATTATCATGGCACCGATCCCACTGACCATTATCGGTGTGATGCCGGGCCATGCCCTACTTGGCGCCAATTTCACCGCGCCCTCTATGATAGGCATGATAGCCCTCGCTGGGATCATCGTTAGAAACTCGATATTGCTGGTGGATTTCATCAACAAAGAAACCGCAGCTGGCGTTCCATTCGAACAAGCGGTTATTCACTCAGGAGCCGTACGCGCCAAGCCCATCATGTTAACGGCACTTGCGGCCATGATCGGAGCACTGTTTATTATCGATGACCCCATCTTTAACGGCCTTGCTATCAGCTTAATCTTCGGCATCTTAATCTCAACATTGCTGACTCTGGTGGTGATCCCAGTGCTTTACTACGCCGTAATGAAAAACAGATTCGTTAAACCATGAAACTCAAAATAGGAGTGACTACTCCCCTGACACAGAGGCTAGCACTTCGCTACTGGAGATATTATGACAATTGAACGCACAATTATGGCCTTTGCAGGCATGATGGTTTTGCTCTCATTAGCACTAACCACTTGGGTCAGCCCACACTTTATCTGGTTCACCGCTTTTGTGGGAGCAAACCTTTTCCAGAGTGCCTTTACTGGCTTCTGTCCCGTTGCTATCTTAATGAAGAAAATAGGCATGAAAACTGAAGCGCAATGCGCCATAGCTCAAACGCGTCCGACCACTTAACGTTTTCACTTTAAAATAAAAACTAAAAAAAGGAACGCCACACAGATGCTAAAAAAAGTAGCCGAACTCATTACGGAAGCAAAGCAGACAATACATTGTGTCACCGCACAAGAAGCCGCAGAAAAATGTCGCTTGATGCAAGGCGTACTGATCGATGTACGCGAATCCTCAGAGGTAGCTCAGCAAGCGACCAAGGGCGCAATTGCGATTCCACGTGGCGTATTAGAGATGAAGATGTTGGCCCTGTATCCTGATGCAGAGCAAGCAATTTTCGTTCACTGCGCGTCTGGAGTGCGAGCCTGTCTGGCAGCAGAGCAGCTCGTTAGGATTGGATATAAGAATGTGTGGGCCATCAGTTGTAAAATTGATGCTATTTGCACAGCAATGGATTAACGCCTTCGAATGAAGGCTGATGACATTTTTTGTTTTAGCTTCTAGCTGAGTTGGTATTGGGTGGTGTATTTGAAGGTCGTACCTTCATGGTTATCTAACGCTTGCTCAGCGGGATATGTGCAGCTACTTCTGCGAAACGCTGCAAGTCCGTCCATGGAAGCTCTGCCAAATCATCCCTGATTTGGAAGCTCTCAGCCGCATCTACACTTGTTCTTCACAAGAAAGCCAAAACTTATATTTACATTTAAATTCAAAGGGTTAATCAAGACCCCTCTCTTTATATTGAACTCAGCATGAAAGATATGCCCTATGCGTAATAATCCCTTATTCAAAATAGAAGTATCACCACGGAGATAATTGGACTCCCCTCCTTCAAAAGGAGGGTTAAGATACTTAGCTCTCACACAAAGTTCTTAATTGGAGTCCGTAATATGAAGAATACTATTGTTGGTGTTGATTTGGCAAAAGATGTTATTCAGGTATGTATAACCAAGCGAAACAAGGTGCTCTCCAATAAAGAGATGATACCGTCTGAATTTAGCGCTTGGCTTGCAACCTCTAATTCAGCCACCATAGTATTTGAAGCATGCAGTACTGCCAATCATTGGCAGCAGCTTGCTCACTCTTATGGGCATGATGCAAGGCAAATAAGTGCAAAACTGGTTGCTAATATTCGACAAAACCAGAAAACAGATAAGAACGATGCACTTGCAGTAGCTCAAGCCTGTAGCTTGCCAGAGGTGAAGTTCGTCTCAGGTAAAACCTTTAAGCAGCAAGAGCTGCAGTCTATAGTTCGAATCAAAGAATTGAGCGTCAAACACAAAGTTGCGGTAGAGAACCAAATCCGAGCGCTTCTACTTGAGTTTGGTATTCGTACACCAACTAAAGGTTCGATAGTAAACGTTGTTGAGCTCACTCTTGAAGATGCTGACAACGGTTTTTGCGATGAACTGCGTGATTCTCTGGCAATAGCTTTTAATGGCTATCTCGACCTAGTTGGTGCAATTAAAAAGTATGAATCCGCATTAGAGCGAGTTGCTAATAGCAATGCAGACTGTCGTAAGCTCATGGCGCTAGAAGGCGTGGGGCCGATGAATGCCGTTAACTTATATATGCTGCTGTCATGTGGTGAAATGGGTACTTTTCGCACAGGAAAGGATGCATCAGCTTGTGTAGGCTTAACACCAATACAGCATTCAACGGGTGGAAAAGCCAAGCTTGGCAGTATAGGTAAACATATCCGTAATCATAGTATGCGAAGTGTGTTAGTGAGTGGCGCGATGGCTGTATGTAGCCAGGTCAAACGCAGAGTGCCACGCACGACAAAAGAAACTTGGCTAAAAGGGTTAATCGAACGTAGAGGGATGCGTTGCGCTGCCGTTGCTTTAGCCAATAAAACCGTTAGAACCGCTTTCTCCCTGTTAGCCAATGATACTGAATATAAAGCAATACCAGTGGCTAGCTAGGAAGTAAGAACCATCAATATAAATGCTTAATTTAGATAAAAATCAGCAACTTTAGTCAGTGAAGCGCTAAGAGCATAATAGCTCGCCATGGAGATATGACAAAGTCGTTCGCGTAAAAATCATTGAGCCTGGGATAGCTTCCCAAACAGAGCTCGTACATAAGCACGCATTAAATCTAAAGCAAGGCATATATGTTGTTGACACGGGGGAGTCCACATAAGCGCTTCGCTTCCACGAAGAACACGGAGGTAAAGATTGAGCTAAAAGTTGAGAGTGGCAAAGGCTTTCGATGTTGCCTTTCTCCGTGCCCTCAGTGTTCTCCGTGGTGAATCGCTTTTGTACAGTTTTAAAATATCTGTTGAGTTAGGCCGAATGCTCTAGCACGCTGTATCCAGAAGTTAGTTACGAATCATGAACCCCAATCGAAGAGATGAATAACCTGATGTAGATGCGGCTGTGGGCTTCGGTTTCAAGGCCGAAAATGTTCCTGACATTTTTCGGCATTTCCTATATCCATATAGGTCAGTGAAACCGCAGAGCGTATAGGGACACTTCTTATGAAATCAAAAGCCAGTGTTCCACAGAAGTAACTACATATGAGGTCACTCCTTCACATCCTTGTGAACGTTACATTCGTAAGTCCATTTACAGCACCTGCTGCAAGCAATAGATAACAATGAAGTTGTGTTTACCTGAAATTAACCAAGTACAAAGTAAGCCTAATGAAACTAATTCAATGGATATTTAAGTAACTTGTGATCCGACAAGTCCCTTCCTTTGGTCGCTTTTTAAAATGCCTGGCAGAAGATAGCGAAGGAGCAGATCACGGCCACAAACCAAGACAGGGAGCGCAGCGTTCCTTTATCGATAAGATAGAGCACTTGATATGCGATACGTGCTACTACATGAATAACGGCTAACATTACCGCTGTATCATTGACACTATCGGTAGCAATCACAGTCAATACAGCCAAGCCAAAGATAAGCAGGGACTCAAAAGCATTTTGATGCCCCGCTACAGCGCGGGCACCAAACCCTGCTAGCTTGGCCTGTTGCGCTCTAGGGTGCGCATTGTCATAGCCCCCCGCTTTTGCCATCGCCACAGCCACTGGGCCTTTGGTCAGGTAAGGCAGTAACATGGCGATAAACAAACAGATGAGTAAAATGGTCATTGAAGACAAAGTCCTTTTAAGAAGTTTAACGTCAAAGAAAGATCCTAGGTATCAGTTCCTAGGATCTAACATCTGGGAACTAGCCCCTTATTTTCTAGCTTTATCTAATGCTTCACAAAGCATCTCGATACCTAATATTGCACGCGGTGCAGCACGGTGCAATAGATCGGCATGAAGCTGATAAATATGCTCATTTTTAACTGCTGGGATCTCTTGCCATTGACTCCAATCGACGCCTAAAATATTGCCTTTATCCTGACTTTGCAATATCACCTCAGGCATTTTCAATAATACACTTTCTAAACTCACTTGAGGGTAATCACTCGCCGCATCAAAATAGACATTGTCACCGTGACAGACACTAATGATCTGCTGGATCCAGCTGTTCTTAGCCACAGTCATCAAGGGAGTAGACCAAAGCTGATAGAACACCTTCACTTCTGGTTTAGCCCAATTGCTTTTACGCAGCTGAGCAAGCTTAGCCAAGTAGTCATCGGCGACCTGATTAGCTGCATCCTGATGGCCTGTTAGCTCACCGAGCTCTTTTAGCTCACTCGCCACGGCTTCTAGCGTCTTAGGGTCGCTATTGTAGACATTAAAACCTAACTCTTTTAATCGCTCCACGTCTTCAGCTTTATTGCCACTGCCCCATACCACCACCAAATCAGGATCAATCTCAATCACCCGCTCAATCTGAATGCCGTGATAACCACCAATGCGTGGAATATCCAGCGCTGAAGCAGGAAAATCAGCATGTTCTGTGGTCGCCAGAATAGACTCACCCGCCCCAATGGCATACAGCATTTCAACCGAATGGGGTGAAAGCGCAATCACACGCTTAGCTGGCACTTTGACTTCAGCAGCTACTCCATCCGAAGCTGCCGAAGGCAACACGCCAACAGCCAGTAGCAACACACATATTGTTGATAAAAATTTCATTTAAATCCTATAAATACAGGTTCTAGGTTCTAGGTTCTAGGTTCTAGGTTCTAGGTTCTAGGTTCTAGGTTCTAGGTTCTAGGTTCTAGGTTCTAGGTTCTAGGTTCTAGGTTCTAGGTTCTAGGTTCTAGGTTCTAGGTTCTAGGTTCTAGGTTCTAGGTTCTAGGTTCTAGGTTCTGCAGACAATACCGTTAATCATCAATTAAATTGATATTTCACAGCGCTCGAAGTTGTGTCAAAGCCGTCAAACCCCAACCCTCAAGAAAGAGTCCAGCCCCTGAGCATATGCGCTCTTTACCAAAAATTCGCTGAAGACTCTATATGATTGGGTGAGAAAGCGCTGACAATAACGCCACAAAAGCTAACAGGAAGTAAATGGCGTGATGAAGAAGCGAAGTGCAAGGGCCCCACAGCGAACAACGAAGACATACCTTTAGGTAGGCAAGTTGTGAGCGAGGACGTAACGCAGCAATTCACTTCTGCAATAGCCATTTTTAGTAGTCGAAGCCGGGCTGGGCTTTGATTCCGTTATCAAACGCATGCTTGAGCGATTGCACCTCACTCACTGTATCTGCCAGCTCGATAATCGCTCTGTGACACGCTCTACCCGTTACTATCACGTGCTGCATCTTAGGTCTGTTCTTCAGCGCTGTAATGACTCGCTCAACATCTAAGTAGTGGTAGCTCACCATGTAAGTCAGCTCATCTAGCATAAGACAATCAATGCTCTCATCTTTCAATAAGACTTCGGCGGCTTCCCAGGCACTTTCTGCGGCTTGAGTGTCTTTTTCCCTGTCTTGAGTCTCCCAAGTAAATCCGGTACCCATCACATGGAAATCGACGCCAGCCCCCTCAAGCAGAGTACGTTCACCGCATTCCCAATTACCTTTAATAAACTGCACCACCGCGGCTTTTTTACCATGACCGACTGAACGTGCAATCGTGCCGAATCCAGACGTCGACTTGCCCTTGCCGTTGCCTGTTAGCACTAATAAAATGCCTTTTTCCTCTTGAGCTGCCGCGATTTTGGCATCGACGGTCTCTTTTACTCTCTGCTGCCTGGCCTTATGACGCTCAGCTTTTCTCTCTTCTGGGCTCATCTTCTTCTCATCTTCTATAGAGTTCGAACTCTCATTGTTATTAGTCATTCTGTTTCCATATTTTTATGTAGGTGCTCCTAGAACCTAAGTTCTAGTTCCTAGGATCTGCTCTATATTTTCCATATCTAAATCTTGTTTCAGCTGTTCGGCAAATCGATTCAACTGCTGCTCACGAATAGCATCTATATCGATGGGTTCTGCATCCGACATACGGGCCCATTTAAGTAGCAGGGCACAAGCATCCGGTGAGTCGAACAGGCCATGCAGATAAGTGCCTAACACTTGGCCGTCTTCTGATAGCATACCGTCACTGAATGGGCTCTCTCTTGAGTCCATTGCTGATATGCTCAAGGGCTGAACTTGCCCCTCACTAAGTGTCTTGAGTAGTAGAGATTGGCCGCAATGGATCTCATAACCTTTAACCTCGGCTTGTTCACCGAGTAACGAGATCTCGCCAGTCACCTGACGTAAGACTTTGTTGGGTTTTAGCTCAGTAACCAGAGGCAATAAGCCTAAACCGTCACTTTCACCAGCGGTGCCTTCGACCCCATTAGGATCATCAATAGCCACACCTAACATCTGATAGCCCCCGCAGATCCCCAAGACTTTCCCGCCATACCTAAGATGCTTCTCGATCGCAATATCCCAGCCTTGCGCCTTGATAAAAGCCAAGTCATCTCTGACATTTTTACTACCAGGAATAATAATGAGATCGGCTGGTGGTAACACACCACTTTTTGATTGGCCTTGTGACTGACTCTGCGCCTGAGTTTGCATAGAGACATAGTTAAATTCAATTTGAGGATTTAGGCGCAGGGGATCAAAGTCCGTATGATTACTGATCCTAGGCGTCACTAAAACCAATACACTTAACTTGCTCTTAGCCGTTTTTAGTGGCGATGCAAGCAGTGCATCTTCTGCATCTAAGTGCAGGTCATGAAGATAAGGTAACACACCTAAAACGGGCTTCTGAGTATAGGCTTCAAGCCAGTCTAGCCCTGATTGAAGCAAGTTAATATCACCGCGAAAACGGTTAATCACAAAACCTTTTACCCTTGCCTGCTCAGACTCAGAAAGCAGTGCTAAGGTCCCTACCAGATGGGCAAACACTCCGCCTTTATCAATATCGGCTATGATGATCACTGGGCAATCCACCGCTTCGGCAAAGCCCATATTGGCAATATCACCTTCGCGCAAGTTAATCTCAGCTGGGCTACCCGCTCCTTCAATGAGCACGACATCATAGGCATGGGTCAGGCGTGAGAACGAATCCAACACAGCTGCCATAGCATTAACTCGCTCTCCATTTTTACCTCGAGGCCCAAAAAAATCTTTCGCCTCCATCTGATCCAGCGCTTTACCTTGCACGATCACTTGCGCTCCAGTATCTGAGCTAGGTTTAAGCAAGATAGGGTTAAAATCTGTGTCTAGAGGTAGGCCACAAGCGATCGCTTGCAGCGCTTGTGCTCGGCCGATTTCACCACCATCGGCAGTAACTGCACTGTTAAGTGCCATATTTTGTGGTTTAAAGGGGGCAACTTTGACTCCTTGTCTAGCAAATAGCCGGCACAATCCCGCGACTAGCGTGCTCTTGCCAGCATCCGAGGTTGTACCTTGTACCATAAGTGTTTTGGCTGTGCCCATTTTCGGGGCGTCTCTATTATCTGAGTTCATTTTGGTTTTAATTCTAGTTTTAGTTTTAGATTTAGCGCTAGTTTTAATTAGACAGCATTGAATTGATAGAAACGAGTACCTAACTCCTAGCTCCTAGACCCTAGCTCCTAGGAACTAGCCCCTACAAAGAAAAAGCTGTTATCCCTTCAATCTCATGGGTATTCCAGCAGTCACCAGAGTCACAGTATCCGCGATTGTCGCAATATCTTGATGCAGCCAACCCGCTTCATCAACAAAGCGGCGACTTATCTCACCCAATGGCACAATACCGCAGCCGACTTCATTGCTGACCAAATAAATCTCACCGGGTAACTGAGGTAAAATATCGAGTAATTGCTGCTTCTCTTTACTCCATCGATGTTCGGGATCGGCAAATACCGTTGTCGAATCATCTAGCAATAGATGATTGGTTAACCAAAGAGTCAGGCAATCGACCATAATAACCCTATCTTCTCTGGCAAATTCTCTCAGCGCAGTAACTAGCTCCAACGGCGTTTCTGTAGTCAGCCAATTCACGTTATCAGCGTCTCTCTCTTGCTGGTGACGCTTTATTCTGTCACTCATTTCATCATCGAGAGCCTGCGCGGTAGCGATATACACACACTGAAAGCCTTTATCACTGCACATTTTAGCCGCTTGCATTCCAAAGCGAGTTTTACCGCTACGAGCTCCACCTAATACCAGATGTATCATGCTAATACTCCAAATATGTTTATAGACTGCTTTCATCACAGCACGAATAACGGCTCAAATAACAGAACTGTTCGACATTAACTCTAGCCCTATCCTGAGCACCAAAGATCAGGTTTTTACGCTATTGCGGCTAATAAAACCAGGTAGCAAACCAGCTCAGAGACTTGCTGTGCAGCCCCTAAGGTATCACCAGTGTAACCACCGATTTGTCTTCGAAAAAGTGATACTAATAACCAGCGAAGCAAGAAAAGACTCGCCGCTATAAGTATGGTTGAAGTGAGTCCACTCAGCCACAATGCTAACCCCCCAGTAACCAGTAGGATCAGCAACTCATTGATGGTTTGGTTTTGCGCTAATGGCTTGCTCTTACTGCCCTTCTCTTCACTGACATAAGCATCACTCACGTAAGTGTCGGTAAAAATAATGCTTGCCGCCAATACTCGGCTTAAACAGTGACCTATGATCAGTGCAGGCACTAGCATCTCAGGATCATAAAGGGCTAGCTCCATCAATAGCTGAAACTTTAAGAATAAGGCCAATAACAAGGTCACTGCGCCATAAGTCCCTATGCGAGAATCCTTCATGATCTTCAGCTTATCGGCAATCTTCCAGCCACCACCGAATCCATCGGCCGTGTCAGCCAAACCATCTTCATGAAAAGCACCGGTAAGCGCAACGCTAATCATCATTGCCAGTAAGATGCTGACAGAGACTGGCAATACCTGAATACTTAATGCATATATCAAGGCCGAAAGCGCTCCCACCAGCACACCGACCAAACCAAAATACCGATTGGCTTTATTCAGGCTATCACCATCAACTTTGACCCAAGTTGGCATAGGAATACGAGTGAAAAAGCCCATGGCAATAAAAAATAGCGTCAGTTCTTTGCGTAACACGTCCATAAATATTCCTTTAAAGAAGTTCCTAGGCCCTAGAACCTAGGCACTGAAACCTTCTTTTTAAATCTCAATCCCTGCATCGCTGAAACTAGCCATCTCATTGTAGAACCCTGCTGCGGCTTGGATTATTGGCAATGCCAGCGCAGCTCCGGTTCCCTCCCCCAACCTCATGCCCAATCTAAGTAAGGGCCTGGCCTGAAGGTGAGACATCATCAAGCAATGACCGCGTTCATCTGACTGATGGCCAAAGATCATATAATCACGCACATGCTTATTTATCTGCACTGCAACCATAGCCGCAGCCGTCGCAATAAAGCCATCGACGACAATCAACATTTTTCTTTCTGCTGCAGCCAGCATGGCACCCGTCATCTGTACAATTTCAAAGCCACCAAGGCAGGCTAGGATGTTTAGCGGATCGGTGAGCTCAGCTTCATGAATGAGCAAAGCCTTCTCAACAAGCAACTGCTTACGCTTTAGCGTTGCCGCATCTATGCCTGTTCCACGACCCACACAATCGGCACCTTTTATTTTCATGATGCTAGCCATAATTGCTGCAGCAGATGAAGTATTGCCGATCCCCATTTCACCAAGCGCTAACAGGTTCGTCCCTTGCTGATGATGATATTCGACTCGTTTACGCGCCATTTCGAAACCTTGCTTTACCGCACCGAGTGTCATGGCCGCTTGCAAATGAATAGGAGCGGTACCAGCACCGAGTCGTTGATCTATGATCCCTTCGACTCCCTCTAATGGCTGTAAAATGCCACAATCAATCACTTCTAGTTCGAAGCCTACCTGGCGGCAGAACACATTGATCGCGGCGCCACCATTGATGAAATTCATCACCATTTGAGTCGTCACTTCGCTGGGGGCGATAGAGACACCAGATGCAGCAATACCGTGGTCGGCGGCAAAAACTAACAGCTTGGGCTTAATGATTTGAGGCTTATCTTTACCCAACACTTGAGCAAGCTGCTTCGCTAAGTGCTCTAGTTCTCCTAAGGCACCTACAGGCTTAGTTTTATCATCTATCTTGTGCTGGATCTCATCATCAAACTCACAATTCAGTGGACTAATATCAAACATACATCTACACCCTGATTAATTATTTTTTTATATAAAGCTAAGAAAGCTGCGAGCTCAAGACAGAACTAAGAAAGCTGTAAGTCCCAAGACAGAGCTAAGAAAATCTCGAGTTAAAGCTCGTAGCTTAAAACTCACAACTTATAGCTTATAGCTTATAGCTTATGGCTTATAGCTAGCTCTAAAATCTTCGTGGCTAAAGCCACTCCTACTTGGGAAGGCTTACCTTCTACGGCTAAGGATCCCTAAGAAGAAAACACTACCGATCACGGCGGTAATAATGCCTACTGGTAACTCCTGATGACTCAATAAGGTCCGTGCTAAGACATCAATCCATACCATAAATAATCCACCCACCAATGCCGTCGTCACCAGAGGAAACTGGCCTGGAAGCAACATGCGCACTGTATGAGGAACCATCAAACCGATAAAGCCAATGCCACCACAGTTGGCGACGAGAATGGCTGTTATCGCAGAACAAAGCAGTAGCATCTGTATCCGTAAACGACTGACATTAATCCCTAAGGTATGTGCTGTTTCATCACCCGCGCGCATAGCCATTATTTGTCGCTTAAACAATAAAATGACACCTGTACATAGGGTTACAACGACAAAAGGCGAGAGTAACCCCGCCCAGCTAGCCTTAGAAAAACTGCCAAGACTCCAGAACAGCACAGAGGCTGCGGCTTGCGGGCTTGAGAAATAGAGTAATAGACTCGTCAGTGCGCCAAACATAAATGAGATAGCGACGCCCGAAAGCAACATTCGCTCAATCTGGCTACTCATGTGTCGACCACATAAGCCAAGCACCATGGCCACAGATAAACCAGCCCCCATAAAAGCACCAAGAGGCAAGGTCATCCAGCTAAACTGCTCAAAGAGCCCTGAGCTTGAGAACAGCCCGGAGCCGCTGAAAAGTGTCAGCACAACAACCGCACCAAATGATGCACCGGAAGAGATACCGAACAGATAAGGATCGGCAAGAGGATTTCGCGTCACGGTCTGCAACACACTCCCCGCAATAGACAAACCCGCACCGGCAATGAACGCAAGCAATACCCTAGGTAGCCTGAGTTCCATCACTATACGTTGGGTAATCGTTGAAACTTCACCAATCCCAAAAGTCTGCTTCATCAGTACATTGAATGTGTCCAGTGCGGAGATATTAGCCGCGCCAAAACTCGCTGCGAACATTAAGCTACAGACCACAATGACACTCAGCCCAAGTAACAACCAGGGATGAGCTGTGAGCTCATTGTTGGCAATACTTATCGGCTTAGTGTTATTGATTAAATGTTTATTGGGAACAGCCATCGTCGCTGGAGATTTAGTCATGATTCTCTCCAAGATGACCGTGATGCTTGTTATCACTGTTATCGTCGCCCTTCAGAAAACCATTCTTATGACCTTTCATATGACCTTTCTCGTAGCCATTCTCGTAGCCATTCTCGTAACCATAGTAGTAACAGATCTGTGGGTTACCATGCTGCGGATGTTGACTAATCTGGGCGCAGACTCCAAAAACCTGACCAATCGTCTCCTCTGTCAATACTTGCTGAGGGGTTCCGTAAGCTATGCCCTTACCTGCTTCGAGTAACAGTAAGCTGTCACACATAGCACTAGCAAGATTTAGGTCATGAATGGAGGTGATCACAGTGATACCTATGGAATGTAATAACTCCATAATTTGAATTTGATAACGAATATCCAAATGATTAGTCGGTTCATCTAAGATAAGTAATTTTGGTTGCTGCACTATCGCTCGTGCTATTAAGGCTCTTTGCTTTTCACCGCCTGACAAATGTTCATAACATTGACTGGCTTTATCAGTTAAACCGACCTTTTCCAATGCATCGGCAATTAACACGCGGTCGGCAGCATTAGTGAAGCCAAAAGGACCTTTATGGGGCGTCAAGCCGATTGCCACCAGCTGTGCAGTGGTGAGTTCAAAATGTTGCGGCGTATCTTGTAATACTACCGCCACTTCTCTGGCAAAAGCCTTAGACGTAAAGTCTGCAATATCTCGTTCAAATAACTGGATCTTGCCGCAATCTGGCTGAATATATCGATACAAACAACGAAGCAAGGTGGACTTCCCGGCACCATTGGGGCCGATGATACCCAGCATTTCACCAGCTGATACCGAAAAATTGATATGAGAAAGGATCGAGCGTCCATCGACCTGCCAGCTTAGATCGGATACGTCTAATGCTAGCTCAGATGTGCTATTTGAAGTTAAGCCTGAAACTAATGACATCTATGGCTCCCCCGAGTTACCCGCTCGAGTATTAACGCGACAAAATGTGGCAGGTATCCTGACTTATGTTTTAAAGAAGTAACTAACAGCTAAGATGACGACCCCAGGTCTATCGCTTCGCGGACAGCTTCGCCTATTCGACGGGCTTTGCCCTGATAGGTAAGCGTCACCTTTTCTGTAGGAGGGGACTTTAGCCCCGATGAGCATGAGTCCATTCTCTCCCGGCTAAAGCCGGTCCTACAGCGCAGCGTCATCTCGGCTCAACCAGCGCAGCGTCATCTCAGCTCAACCAGCGTAGCGCCATCTTAGCTCTAATACTTCTTTAAAAACACTTACAGTTGCGGGCACAGCTTGGGCTTCAGATAGGCTAATAAGCTAGACACTAGGACTATCTTCCCAATTCCCTTTTAAGTTTGAGTTAGCAAGCTAACCATCAGAAAAACAAATGGCTCGTTCTGCTCTCAACACCTCATTTTGTGAGCTTTAAACAGCCTTTTGTAAAAAAGGAATGCGTAACAAGCTCTAATGGTCGCTATTATGCCGATTTTACCGGCCTTAGCAAATTGTACCTGTAATGTGACTATTGATTTAGGCTATGGTTTAGATAAAGGATTTAATTGATAGGGCTAATCATGGCCCCAATGTAATTTAGTAAATTGTCCTTGAGCTGAGCTAAAAACAGAAATCTTCACTACCGAGGCGTAGGCGAGAGACAGTTGAGTATAGAAACCTGCCGCACCACTGACACCCAGCGCTCTGGACATTAAGTGACGAATCACTCCTGCATGAGTAATAAACAGTAAGGTTTGTCCGGCATAATCCGTCAATACTGACTGCCATAATGTGTCAATTCTTGACTCAAAATCCAGCATAGACTCACCATCTGGTGGCGTCATTGCCCAAGGGTTTTTCCAGTACATCTCTATCATTTGTGCGTTAGTCTGATACAGGCTCTCTAACGTTTCTCCGTCCCACTCACCGAAATTAATCTCCTTTAACGCACTATCTAATTTCAGCGGTACGCCACTCTTCAAATAAAGGCTCAAGCCAAACTCACTACAACGACGCAGAGGAGAGGAAAAAATATGATTAAACTCAACGTTATGATTTTCAGTTAACTGCTCGAACGCAGTCTTCATCTGAAAAAGGCCCGTTGGGCTAATCGCTACATCGGTATGCCCTCGAAGTATTTTGCCACCTTCACATTCACCATGTCGCAGCAGATAAAATACCGTGGTATTTTCACCTTTAGATTGTTCGATAGACATAAAACACCAATTCCATTAAAAAGATATCGACAATAATAGGGATTGAGATAGAGAACGCTCATATCAAGTGTATAAGCATGATTAGGATAAATTTAATTGGCTAAAAAATCTATGGGGAGTCTAGTCTCGGTCGACTTTTCTTCTATCCTCTACGTCCCCCTCAGTGGCCTCTAAAACATTGACCGCATTTTTATTATCAAAATTCTGTGGGAATCGAATATGGTAACAAAGCCCATTACCTATCGATGTTTCAATTTCAACCTTTCCTTTAAGTTTCTGCGTCACCAAGTTATACACTAAGTGCGCCCCCAATCCGCTGCCACCTTCATTGCGCTTGGTGGTATAGAAGGGATCGAAAAGATTTTTGATCCCTTTCTCATCTAAACCTATGCCGTCATCGCTAAAATCCATGACCACCCAACCGTTTTCAGCCGATAACTCGATAATAATATTACCCGCCTGTTCGGGTCTAAAGGCATGTAGAATACTATTCATAATCAAGTTGGTCATGATTTGAGATAACACGCCAGGATAGGTATTACAGGTGATGACTTTCGAGCTCTTTATTTGAATCTGATGTATTGTTTTCTTCAATTCTGGACGTAATGACATCAATATTTCATCTAAATATTCTTCAATTTTAAATTCACGGATCGCCTCACTGGATTGGTCTACTGCCACCCGTTTAAAGCTTTGGATAAGCTTAGAGGCTCGGGCATTATTCTTCAAAATAATATCCATCGCCTCGGTACAGGTTTGCATAAAGCCTTCAAACTCCTCTTCACTAAGTTCACCTGCAGCAAACATTTTCTTCAGCCCTACCACTTCATCATGTAGGTGTGATGCTGCGGTGACGCACACTCCAATAGGTGTATTAATCTCATGAGCAATACCCGCCACCATCTTACCCAATGACGCCTGTTTTTCAGTTTCAACCAGTTGAGACTGCGCTTTTTGTAATTGCTCTAAGGTGGTTTGCAGCTCTTGAGTTCGTTCGGTAACGATCCCCTCCATCTGCTCAGAGTAACGCTGAGCCAGCAGCTCCTTCTCTTTTGAGTAATTCAACTGCTGCCTGAGCTGCGCTGGACTGATCTTAAGCTGAGCGAGTAACTGGCCATAATAACGCTCTAAGGTTTTACTCTCTTGTTCAGAATAGATATTAGATTGCAACACCACCATATGTGCCACAGCGGCTCCGGTTATACCGCTTAACACACGCTCAGTGGTACGTTCTAAATTGGCCAACTCCTGAACATTAATCAGTTCAGCCTCACTCAGCTCTGCCTCTGCGAGGCAGGCCGCTAATTTAATATCTGCGAATTCTGGGGTGAGATACTGGCTAAAAATGCCTTTTAATAGTCCAAGCTTAGGCGCTAGATCGATATTTCTAGGTAAGGCATCCATGATGGCTTCATCTTCGGCGACCCGTTCAGCCATCACATCCATAAACTCGGCATTGTAACGCTTCTCCTCGCCAGACACTTTGGAATACAAGCTGCCAAGTACCAGCGCCGAAATATTGGCTACCATCGACCAAAATGCACCGTGGCTAATCTTGTGCATGTCTGTACCTAACAAATGCTCAGGATGCAGCCAAGCGATATCGAAGGGCCCCGAAATTAAAATATCGGCATTAAGCCAGCCACTCTTCATGATTGCGGGTAGTAACAAACAATACGCCCAGATCCCAAAGCCGGCACACAAGCCAGCAAAGGCACCTTTTGCTGTCACCTGTGGCCAATAAAGACCCGCAATAACTAAAGGAAGAAACTGCAATACAGCCGCGAATGAGAGCATCCCCATGTTCACCAACATGTATGACTCGCCTAAATAGAGATAGAACACCTGCCCAGCACCGAGGACAATAAACACCGCCAGCCAACGAGACTGCAGCAAGTACTTCTTCAATCGACTATCAGGCCTGAACCATTGTAAAATGGGCAGCACCAAGTGATTGCTGAACATGGTTGATAATGTCATACCTGACACCATCAACATGGCCATAGACGCAGAGAAACCACCGATAAAGACAAACACAGTCAACGCCTTCTGCTCGGCCAACATAGGGATGGCCAACATATAGCTGTCTGCAGTTTCAGGCCCTAATAACAACATGCCGGCAGCGGCGATTGGCGTAACAAATAGGGTCATTAACATCAGATAGATGGGTAGCCACCACTGGATCTTTTTAACATGATTGGGTTCAGGATTTTCAACCACCATGACATGAAACTGACGAGGCAACAGCATAAAGGCTGAACCTGCCAAGATAAGATAACTAAACCAGGTCATAAACTCAGGTTTCGACACCATCTGCTGCGCGGCATCAGGCATCTCGGTCTCTAGCAGACGGAAGATTTCCAGCGGGGAATCGAACATAAAAAAGCAGATAAACACGCCGACCGATAACATGGCTAGCAGCTTTACTATGCCTTCAACGGCTAGCGCCAGCATCATGCCAGGATGTCGCTCTGTGGGGTCTAAATGACGGATACCAAAAACAATGGTAAAAAGCGCAACGCCTAACCAGACCAACCAGGCTGTCATGCCTGCACCTTCAGTCTCCGCACCGAGCACAAGGTCAATAGAAGTATTAATAGCTTTAAGCTGCAGCGCCAAATATGGCACGATCCCTATCATGGCGACTAACGCCGCGAGTCCGGCGAGAAACACGCTGCGATTGTATCTGGCAGAAAGAAAATCGGCGATACTGGTGACTCGATAGATCTGTTTAATCAATAAAACCCGCTGCATCAAAGGCCAGATCACCAGCATGAGTAGCGTTGGCCCTAAGTAGATAGATAGCATCAAGATACTGGAACGTGTGGCAATCCCCACACTGCCGAAGAAGGTCCAACTGGTACAATAGATAGCTAAAGAGAGGGTATAAACGATGGCGCTCGTGGTCAGCTTCTTTGCTCTTTCACTGCCTGACTCAGCCCAAGTCGCAATCACATAAAGTATTCCCACATAGCCTAATATGACCAGTAGTAAACCCGTAGGACTCATCATACCTTTACCTCCACAGGGAGGCTGAATAAGTTGAAGAGATTGAAGTGAACTAGGTCATATCGAATACCTACATAACCTACTGTTATGTGAAGTAGCAAACCCGTCGGACTCATCATACTTTTACCTCCACAGGGAGGCTGAATACAGCAAAGGCCACTGATGCCGTTCCACTGCTAGCTGGCACATTTAAGCTGAGGATATGATGAAACCGAATTTCATGTCTTAACGTCATCGATAAACTTATTTAGACAAGGCATATAAAAATAGGATTAAAGAGAACCAAATCAGGCTGATGCTTATTAATATTGCTGACAAACTAGAAACAAGGTTATTGGCCACAGGCCAAGAGACAATAAGTAGCCAACTCACTAGGATCAGCAACCTAAAGGCTACCTGATTATTATTTTTACTCCACACAAGTTGTTCTCCAGCAAAGAGCCTGCTTAAAGCATAGTTCAGCACCCGAAAAGAGTGGCAGAATCATTCACAAAAGGGATACGTTGCAGCTTAATATTTATACTAACAAGTCGGCTCGACACATAGCCGAGTCTGGTTTAGTATAGACGTCTATACGTATAAACATCCAAAACTCACAAGTAATAAATTGTCCAATAAGCGCACAATTATTAGTGATACATTGTTAGTTTAGCGCTTCAAATTAAGCAGTTTTGTAGTTAAGGCAGGTAGATTTTATGACCACTGGCACCCTAAGCACCACACAAATAAAACAAAAAGGTCAACAACTCGAACTACAGATCACTAAGCAGCTCATCGAGGGAATACTGATCCTAGATGGCGCCATGGGCACCATGATCCAGGACCGTAGATTTAGCGAGGAAGATTTTCGCGGCGAGCAGTTCAAAGAATGGCATTGCGATGTAAAGGGTAACAACGACATGTTGGTGCTCACCCAAAGCGATGCTATCAAACAGATCCATAAAGATTACCTGCTTGCCGGCGCCGATATTATCGAGACCAATACCTTCAATGCGACCCGTATCGCCATGGCCGATTACGACATGCAGGAGTTCTCGGCCTCTATCAATCTTGAAGGTGCACGCTTAGCGCGCTCAGCTGCCGATGAAGTCGAGGCTGAAACGGGTCGCCATTGTTATGTTGCCGGGGTCTTAGGCCCAACTAACAGAACCTGCTCTATTAGCCCGGATGTGAATGACCCAGGCTATCGTAACGTCAGCTTCGATGAGCTGGTCGAGGCATATGTCGAATCCATTAACGCCTTAGTTTCTGGTGGCGCCGATATCATCATGGTGGAAACCATCTTCGATACTCTCAACGCCAAAGCCGCACTGTTTGCTATCGAAACGGTATTTGATGAACAAGACTTCCGCTTACCTATCATGATCTCAGGTACCATTACCGATGCCTCGGGTCGAACGCTCACCGGACAAACTACCGAAGCCTTCTACAACTCACTGCGCCACGTTAAGCCACTGTCTATCGGCCTTAACTGTGCCCTTGGGCCAAAAGAGCTGCGCCCCTATGTCGAAGAGCTATCCAAAATTTCTGAGTGTTTTGTCTCTGCCCACCCAAATGCAGGCCTGCCCAACGAGTTTGGCGGCTATGATGAGAGCCCAGAGCAGATGGCTGAGATTATCGAGGAGTGGGCTCAAGAGGGCTTTCTCAACATTATCGGTGGCTGTTGTGGTACCACACCGGATCATATCCGAGTTATTCGCGAAGCCGTTATCCAGCACCCTGCCCGCCCGCTACCGGATATTCCGGTGGCTTGTCGACTATCGGGTCTTGAGCCGCTCACCATCGATGAGAATTCGCTATTTCTCAACGTCGGTGAGCGAACTAACGTCACTGGCTCGGCAAAATTCCTGCGCCTGATTAAAACAGGCGAGTTCGAAGAGGCGCTATCGGTTGCCCGCGATCAGGTCGAAAACGGCGCGCAGATCATCGATATCAATATGGATGAGGGCATGCTCGATGGCGTCGAGATCATGCATAAATTCCTTAATTTAATCGCCTCTGAGCCTGATATCTCCCGGGTGCCGATCATGATTGACTCCTCTAAATGGGAAGTGATCGAGGCCGGACTTAAATGTATTCAGGGTAAAGGCATCGTTAACTCTATTTCGCTCAAAGAGGGCGAAGAGAAGTTTATCCAGCAGGCCAAGCTCGTGAAACGCTACGGCGCCGCAGCCATTATCATGGCGTTCGATGAAAAGGGCCAGGCCGATACTAAGGCGCGTAAGATAGAGATATGTACCCGTGCCTATCGGGTATTGGTAGATAAGGTGGGCTTCCCGCCAGAAGATATTATTTTTGACCCCAACATCTTCGCCATTGCAACAGGTATCGAAGAGCACGACAACTACGCCGTCGACTTTATCGAGGCCACGGCCGAGATAAAACGCACCTTGCCCCACGCAATGATCTCCGGCGGTGTATCGAATGTCTCCTTCTCGTTCCGCGGTAATAACCCAGTACGCGAAGCCATCCACGCCGTGTTCCTCTATCACGCCATTCAAGCTGGCATGGATATGGGTATCGTTAACGCCGGACAGCTGGCGATTTATGACGATATCGACCCTGAGCTCAAGAAAAAGGTCGAGGCCATAGTCGGCAATTTTCCTTGCACCGCCGTCGATAAGAATGGCGATGCCACCAATAACACCGAACTGTTATTAGAAGTGGCGGAGAAATTCCGCGGCGACGGCAGCCAAAACGTCAAGAAAGAAGATCTCGAATGGCGCAGCTGGGAGGTCAATAAACGCCTGGCTCACGCCCTAGTGAAAGGCATCACAGATTATATCGACCAAGACACGGAAGAGGCGCGAGCAGCCTCTAGCCGTCCGCTGGATGTGATCGAAGGCGCTTTGATGGACGGCATGAATGTGGTCGGTGACCTATTCGGCTCGGGTAAGATGTTCCTGCCACAAGTCGTAAAATCTGCCCGAGTGATGAAAAAAGCCGTGGCTTACCTAAACCCTTACATCGAACTAGAAAAGACCCCTGGTCAGTCAAACGGCAAGATCTTAATGGTCACAGTTAAGGGCGACGTGCACGATATCGGTAAGAATATCGTCGGCGTGGTACTGGCCTGTAACGGCTATGATGTTATCGACCTTGGCGTTATGGTGCCCGTAGAAAAGATCATCGAAGTCGCCATCGCCGAGAACGTCGACATCATCGGCATGTCAGGGCTTATCACCCCTAGTCTCGATGAGATGGTGCATAACGTTAAGAGCTTCCATAAGGCAGGCTTAACCATTCCATCGATTATCGGCGGCGCGACCTGCTCTAAAATTCACACCGCAGTGAAAATTGCGCCGCACTCGCCAACTGGCGCCATATATATCGCCGACGCATCCCGCGCCGTACCTATGGTGTCGAAGCTGATCAATAACGAGACTCGCCAAGCCACCATAGACGCCGCCTATCAAGAATACGATGTGATGCGCGAAAAGCGTCTGTCACAGGCCAAACGTAAGATTATCACCACTATCACAGCTGCCCGTGAAAACCGTTGCCAACATGATTGGGAAAATTACACCCCATTTATCCCTAACCAGCTTGGCCGTCAGGTATTCGATGACTACCCATTGGAAGATCTGGTCGAGCGTATCGACTGGACACCGTTTTTCCGCAGCTGGGAGTTACATGGACATTTCCCTAAAATCTTAACCGACAAAGTCGTCGGCGAAGAGGCGACTAAATTGTTCGCCGATGGCAAGGCCATGCTGAAGAAGATCATCGATGAGAAGTGGCTCACCGCCAAAGCGGTTATCGGTTTATTTCCAGCCAATACCGTTAACCATGATGATATAGAACTGTACACCGATGAATCACGTACAGAGCTTGAGATGACCACCCATCACCTGCGGATGCAGATAGAGCGTGTCGGCAACGACAACTTCTGTCTGGCGGACTTTGTCGCACCAAAAGACTCAGGTGTTGCCGATTACATGGGCGGCTTCGCAGTCACTGCGGGCCATGGCATTGACGAGCATATTGCGCGTTTCGAAGCCGACCACGATGACTACAGCGCCATCATGCTCAAATGTTTAGCCGATCGTCTAGCCGAAGCCTTCGCCGAGCGTATGCACGAACGTGTACGTAAAGAGTTTTGGGGTTATGCCAGTGACGAAGTGTTAGATAACGAATCGCTTATTCGTGAAAAGTACAAAGGCATACGTCCAGCGCCAGGTTATCCTGCTTGCCCCGATCACACAGAGAAAGGCCTGCTTTGGGACTTGCTCAAACCTGATGAGACTATCGGTCTGAACATCACCGAAAGCTACGCCATGTATCCTACTGCAGCAGTGTCTGGCTGGTACTTTGCCCATCCTAAATCGCGCTATTTTGGCGTGACTAATATAGGCCGAGATCAAGTCGAGGACTATGCGGCACGTAAAGGGATGAGTATGGCTGAGACTGAGCGATGGTTAGCACCAGTGTTGGATTATGATCCTGAGTGATCATGTTTACTCTTTAAAGTTGTCACCCCGGTAACGCTTCTGAGCCGGGGCCCAGCTTTTACCTTTCCAAACTTCGTTTGAAATAAAATCGTGGAATGCCATTCCACACCAGGCCAAAAGGGGAAAAGCGCTTGCTCCCCTTTTGGAAATCCCCCAGCGCCCCGGCGAAGTTGTCTTCCTCTGTTCTTATGGATAAATGACTACCGCTTCCGATGGTACATCCACTCTAGTAGAAGAAGTCCGAAAGCTAGTCAGACATCCGTGTCTGACTCACATCATTTATTCCAACGCCCTTCGGCAACTTCCAACGGGGACAGGTTGTAACTTTAGGCGGCGCTTGGGTTAAGTAGTGAAAGCTTACTCTGACCCCGCAAACCCTTTGCTCGGTGGCCAACGGCCTAAAGTAAAGAGCCCGTCATTCCGGCTATGCTTGTGGACCGGAATCTAGCTTTCGCTTTCCAAACTTCGTTTGGATGTAGATCGCAGGGTTCCACCCTGCACTGGGCAAGAAGGACTGCTCGTCCTATCCTCCTTGCATCCACCATGACGCCCGGCGAAGTTACATGCAGTTGAGTATGGGCCTCATGCTCACTTGAAAATAGCTAACGTTTCCGATGGCGCGTCCAAGCCCCCCGAAAACTAGTCCCACATCCGTGTGGGGCTTACGCAATTTTCTACGACGCCCTTCGGCAACTTCCAACGGGGAATAGTTGTAGCTTTAACCTTCATTTGCTATAGCACTGTGAATTCTTACTCTGACCCTGATTACCCCCCTGATATTCAAAACCAGCCATATATACCCTATTCATTCTTGTATTTCAAAGTAACTAAAATAGTGTAAACTTAATTTGCTGGTTAAATTGATTAGAGAATGATGATGAAAAAAAGCAATGTTACATCCAATGCTGAACGTACATTTAAACCAAGCCTACAAAATATGAAAACGAGTTTAAGTTATGAAGGGCTTAGCGTTAAAGCAAACAGTACAAGTAAAACTATCTCCCAATTGAAAGCACAATATGCGCGATAAGTACGGTACAGAGTCAGATCCATATTGTTACCCAGACAGCGATACTCTAATCAACCTTTTCGATATACACGATCCCAATACTCTAAGTGAAGCAGAAACCGACTTCTACGCCCAACGACTGCTCGCCTATCAAGCAACTGACCCATCCCTATCTCACTTTACTCTTAATCATTTGCAAACGATTCACCACCACCTTTTTCAAGATGTGTACAATTGGGCTGGTGAAATAAGAAGCATTGATGTATCGAAAGGCAGAACTCGATTTTGCGCTGCTAGCCGCATAGTCCAGCAATCCTCAAAGGAGTTTTCCTTAATCCCACAACTTAGTGAGATATCAGACTTAACAATATTGATTGCTGCTTTTGCCGACATTTATTGTGAACTTAATATTATTCACCCTTTTAGGGAAGGTAACGGCAGAACCCTGCGTTTATTTTTTGAAGAGTTAGCATTTGTATTAGGACAGGAATTAGTATGGCCAAATATCGATAAAGAGCAATGGGTACAGGCAAACATTGCAGGCTATAACGGAGATTTACAGCTGCTAATTGAGATTTTTACGATTGCTTTTAATGCAGAGAATCACGAAATATAGTGCGATATAAAGCTACACCATGCTCCCAACAGCGAGGTATCAGGTTGGTACTTTGCCCACCCATACCCACCATAAGTAACGCTACTTTGGCGTGACTAATATAGGTAGAGATCAGCTGAGCGTAAGGGGATGAGTTTGGCTGAGACTGATAGGTGGTTAGCACCAGTGTTGGATGATGATCCAGAGTAATCATGTTTACTCTTATTAGTGGGGATTCCTGAATCATCAGCTATCCCCTGTCATCCCGGCGATACTTTTAGGCCGGGATCTAGCTTTCCAAACTTCGTTTTGATGTAGATCGCAAGGTTCCACCCTTCTCGCATTGAAAAGTAGGGCAAGGAGGACTGCTCGTCCTATCAATAACATCCATGTTTACCAGCCAGTTAGGTATCCATACCTCTCGCTCAGAGAGGTTACTGTCGCAACCTTCGCCCTTGATTCTTCGTAAACCAAAGTACCTATGACGCCCGGCAAAGTTACATGCTGTTGAGTACGGGCCTCATGCTCACTTGAAAATAGCTAACGTTTCCGATGGGGCGTCCAAGCCCCCCGAAAACTAGCCCCACATATGCATTAGGTTAGTTTTACTTGGCCGTCCCAGCTTGAAAATAAGAGTGATATTTTTTTATTAACGTCTCACGTTTTTGCGTCAGCATATTTATTTTAGTGAGATCACCACCAGTCACTTGAAGTAGACGTTTATCCATGACTTTAAACCATAAGTAGGGAATGTAGGCGATGACATACATACCAAAATAGCCACTTGGAAGAGTAGGCAAACGGCTAAAGTGGCGAAGAGACTGATAGCTGCGAGTCGCATTGGCATGATGATCTGAGTGGCGCTGCAAGTGGAACAAAGCCCAATTAGAAAAAATATGATTACTGTTCCAGCTATGATGGGGTTGTGGGCGTTCGTAACGTCCGCTCGGCAGTTTCTGGCGCAAAAGCCCGTAATGCTCGATATAGTTGGCTGATGTGAGCTGCCACATAGACCAGAAGGCACAGATTAATAGATAAGGGATAACAGCTGAGCCTAACCACAATACTAGGCTAACGAAAAGTCCAATAGTCATCAACATGGCTTGTAGGAATTCGTTCTTGATCGACCAGGGTGATCTTCCCGATTTTTTCATGCGCAGAATCTCTATCTCGTATGCGCGTAATATGGCTCCTGGTAACTCTCTTATGGCAAAACGATAGATGCTTTCGCCCATTTTAGCCGAGGCCGGATCTTCTGGGGTGGCCACATGTTTATGGTGGCCGCGGTTGTGCTCAATAAAAAAGTGACCGTATGCCGCCGGTGCAAGCACAATTTTTGCCAACCAGATATCCAGTTTGTTTCTCTTATGCCCTAGTTCATGTCCAATATTCAAACCATGTCCGCCTATACTGCCAGCCAATAGGGCTACAGCTATATAGCCAGAAACACTGAGTTGATGACTGGCGACAAACCAGGCGCAAAATAGAAACGTGGCAATAACGACAGGCACGTTTAGCCGGATGATCTTTGAGTAAAAGGGGTCTGCTTCAAGCAAGCCTATGACTGATTCAGGTGGGTTACTGCTATCTTCTCCCATCAGATAATCAATAATAGGGAATATGCTGTAGACCAAAATAAAAAACAACCAGAGCAAAATTTCATGGTTAAACAATTGATATAACATAGGTCCTGCAACTGCCGCACTGGGCAATATCAGCGAAAACCACCAAAAGTAACGCTTCTTATCCACATAAATAGTGCCATCACTGGCAGTAAAAGTGCCTGCTCTGTTCATTATGGTCTCCACGGCGTTGATTAATTTTATGCCTTAATTACCGCTTTGTTTGCATTTATTTCTCTAGTTTTTATCCTAACTCAAAAAAGACAAAAAAAAGACAGGACATATCTTTTGCCTTTCTCTGCAGTGAATAGCTTTTGTTTGATGCTTAACGAAAACAAAGTGAGACCAATGCTTCTGGTTTGCTTTTCTACATCGCTTAGAGTGCATTGTTCTCCCAATAAAGGCAGTCACTTCATCAGTTATTTTCCATTTAAGGAAGGTTCATTGGTGTAGCTCTTTTTATCTTAAAAACTACTTGCTCACTAAGCATTTATGTTAGGGTTACCACTTACAGTTAAGCAACAAATGGACAACATGAAAACCAACTCTTTCTCGGTATTAATCTTGTTCTGGCTGGCTTTTCTTACCTCTTTTTCAAGCTTCGCTGAGTTTGAAGCACGGCTGATAAACACCACAGATATAGTCATTCAAGACACTGATATTTGGCGTAAAATCAACAACGAACCAGACTCACCTCCAGCATCACTTGAAGCACTTAAACATTTATATCGCTCATCTGCCCCCATAAAAAACTCATTAGTTAACCAATCTGGTGCCTATGTTGCCCGACTTAAACTCAATAACCAGACTAATGTGCATGCTAGCTGGTTTGTCAGAATCAATGCTAATTTTGTCGATCAGGGTCTTGGCTTCTGGGAGTCAGTGCAATTCCTAAATACTGGTGTCATTAACTTTTCACAACATGGGGATATCAACACCCCTAAGCTCATGCATACTCAGGCTTTTGGATTACCTTTAAGTCAGCAAGAAAGTGGTTACCTTTGGCTTTATATTGACGCTGAGCATTACGCGCTGCCACTATCGATTGATATCATTAACAGCACCAGTTTTTACCACAAGCAATTTATCACCAACGCGGTGACACTCTTTTCTATTGCCACCATGCTCACTCTGGCCGCCATTGCTTTAATCCTGTATCTCAAAACACGTTTAACAGTCACACTTGCCTGTTCGGCTTATATTGGGTTGCATGGCTTAGGTTGGGCTGCGGCCTCTGGATTAATCGATGATATGTTTAACATCCAGAGTATCAATACCAGTTACCTTGGCATCATGATATTTCCTTTTGCCATCGCTTCGGCTAGTCAATTTACTAAGTTATTATTTAACTTTGACTCTCTGCATAAGCGTCTAGCAAAACTCTTTAATGGGCTGTCTATCATTTGTCTGATTGCAGGGTTAATCTTACCACTGCTAAGCTTTTCTATCTCATTTGCTATTTCCCATATCATCGCACTAATCTGGGTGCCACTTGCTATTGTCATCGGCGTTAAAATGCTGATCTATAGTGACTTTAGAGCCAAATACTATCTACTCGGCAACCTTCTTTATGGTCTATCCATGTTTTACTATATCTTGTCTCATAGCGACCTATTGACGGGACAACAACATGCTGAGCTTATCGTTATGCTAGCCTTAACTGGCGATTGTTTTTGTATACTGCTCTCCCTAGCGGCTTGGTTACAACAAAAAAAGCAAGATTACTCCCACACCTATTATCAAGCCCGAATCGATCCCTTAACGCATATAGGTAACCGTTACGCCCTGAGCGAAGCCTTAACCCAAGTCGATGACAAGTACATTATTACCTTTATCGATTACGACGGAATTAAGCAGGTTAACGATAAACTAGGTCATAATCAGGGTGATGCCTTATTACGCTATGGGGCTAAAACCATGGCTAATGCCCTTGATAGTAAAGGGGAAGTATTTCGTACCGGCGGTGATGAATTTGTTTGGTTACTCAATAGCCAATCATTTAGCAATTTGCCGTCGGCAGTAGAGGAAATTGAGCAGATGATGGCTCAATGTCAAAACGCATTACAGTCAAAATGGCCACAATCTGGGATTAGTTATGGGATCGCACACGCTCAGGAAAGCAGCAATCAATCTGAATGCCTCGCCCTCGCCGATGAACGTATGTACCAACACAAGCGCAGTAAATATCAGCATCCTGTAGCTGAAGATGTCTAAACACAATAGAATAACTGCACTGTTTGTTAAACCAATCCACTACTCATCCAAAAGAATTTAATCAAGCCAGCCATGATAAAAAGAAGGCTTTGTGAACATATTCACAGTCGAAGCCAGTAACGCAAAATAAAACACAACCAATTGATTAAACCAAAATTAAAGTTAGTCACTGGTTGGTTTTATACGAGTGAGATAAGTGGACACCCATAAAAAATATGACTGTTCTATCTCTTTTTGATCCCCCCTTCTCCGTGTACTCTGTGTACTCTGTGTACTCTGTGGTGAATCGCTTTTGCTTTAACGAAGACAAAGAACATTCTCACCACGGAGCGCTTCACTACACACAGAACACGGAGATAAAGATGAAAACCTCTAAAAGCTCTAGTAGTTGCCTTACTCCGTGGCCCTATCTGCTCTCCGTGGTAAATCGCTTTTATTCAGTTTAGAAAGACAGGTCTGATGTGGTCAACTATAACGGTACACAAACAAGAGTTGCGTCTTTCGGCCGCTGTTGGTGTCATGTAATGGTTATAGTAATGACCACATTTTGCGAGGTTATATTGAGTCAGACTTTGACTCTGACTCAGACCCTAACGAATTCCACATACTGACCCCAAATATTAGGTTTATCCTAACGTTTTAGTCACGCTGTGAAGAAATATGCGTTCTGCGGTGGCAAAATCTTCTACTGTATCGATTTCGGTCCATTTCAACCCTGTGATATCCAGTACGTTGAAAATAACATTCTTAGCGATCAGACGCTCATAGCCGCTTTCGTAATAATCCTGATGATTGGCTTTATCTTTCATCATCTCTTTTAACTCTGCGAATAACAGCTGCGCGGTCTCACTGCTAATTTTTTCAATACCAATGGATTCACCCACAGCCTTGTTAGGATTAACCTCTTTACTTGCTTTGATGACGTGACCCTTATCATCGATAATGACTTTAATCTCTTCGGCTTCAAGATTGATGTTCTTATCTACACATAAACAAGTGTCATGTTCAGATGCAATCAGGTTTTTTAGAATCTCAATATCGAAGACCACATCGGCATCGAATTTAATAAAGCTTGAATCTTTAACGGCTTCTTCTGTAAGCATTAAAGAATAACCAGTATTGGTGTCGGCGTAATGTTCATTAGTAATAAAGTGAACATTTAGATCGGGAAAGTTTTGGCCCACGAAATCTTTAATGTGATGTTCTAAATAACCGAGAACAAAAACAATCTCATTAATCCCACATGCTTGAATGTGAGAGACCATCATCTCTAAGATGGTTTTATCGCCAATTTTCAACAGACTCTTCGGGCAGTTATCTGTTAAAGGACGGATCCTTGAACCAACGCCCGCGGCTAAGATAATAGCTTTAATATTGTTTGTCTTTTTCATCTGTTACTGTAAACCTTGTCTCTGTGACATACGCTGATTTCAGCGTATGCGTTTGTATATACACAAAATATTATTTAATGATGTAATTTAACAATTGTTAAGAAGGATAAATTATTTCCCAATATTAACTGTTAGTTCTTGATCTAATTTTACACCTCGTTGCCAGGCGCGAAGCAGTCCATAAAATACTTGGCTAAGCGCAAAAATCCACAACATAGGGGTTAACATATTGAGGACCAAGGCTAATGACAGCATAAAAATAAACACGCCTTCATCGAAAGAGAATATTTTTTTCTGTTCTTTTAAAAACCATCTTAAATTTGCCATCAAACCGAATTCGATACCCGCAGTATCAGCTATTACTTCTTCTGGCGTATCGTCTTGAGTTGAGTCGCTTACTTGCGCTGCTTCTAAGTAAATAGTGACATACTTGGAGTAGCCGCGTAGCGAGTAAAACGCAATACCGAAAAGGGCCAAGAACACAGGGATCACACTGCCTGATTGCTGAAATGCCGCGTAGGCGATAGCACCAAACCAGATGAAGACTTGAATTTGATCCGTGAGCTTGTCGTAATAGCAACCTGAAATGGATGATGTTTTACGGTAACGCGCCATCTGGCCATCCATGCAATCAAACACATGGCTTAAATGGATCAGAATTGCCGCGATGATGAAATTCTGAACGCCGCCAAGCACGATAAATACCGCAGCAATAACGGCGGTGATAAAAGAGATCAAGGTGATTTTATTGGGGGTGAACCATTTGATATCCACCACAAAATAGTTGAGCACAATGGCTAGTGGCGAGGTCACAAAAGATGACCACCATTCATCGTCTTTAGTTTTGGTTGCCCACAAGTTTGTTAATTTCAGGTTCATAATGCAATCTCAGCGATGTAAGGTTCATTGGATGCAGTGCTATCGACCTGCATAATCTGTCTAGCCTGTAGTTCCCTAGCTTGGGCCCCAGGAAAATTATTTAAAATTTCTTTCAAGCAATTTAAGAAGTATTGAATATCGAGAATGGATATCTCGCCTATGTTTCCTACCTGAAACACCTTGCCCTTGAAGCAGCCTTTACCTTCATAAATGATGATGGAATTTTCACGCAATTTTTGACGCAATAAGCTGACATCGATGTTTAGAGGCATGTTAACTGTGGTAAGAATGGAGCACATATCTTGCTGCTTAAGTAAAAAATCTAGGCCTAAGTTAAGCAGGCCCTGTCGCAACATATTGGCTTTGTCTTTCATGCCTGAGTAGTGCAGATCGACACCCTGATCAATAATGTTTGCTAAGGCTTGCTCCAAGGCATAAAAGAGATGAACCGCAGGCGTATTAGGTGTTTGGTAGCATGTACTAATAAATTCATAGAACTTATACAGATTGAGATACATGGTTTTAGCAGGAATATCTTTGAGCTTTTCGAACTCAGCCGTTTTGCCCACCACGAAAGAGAGTCCGGCATAAGAACCTATTGCCTTCGAGCTTGAGCTTGATATGAAAGCAATGTTACATTTTTCCATCTCAATGATCTCGGCACCAGCACTGCTGACACAGTCAACCACAAATGTGGCTCCGTGTTTCTTGGTCAATGCACCTACATCTTCTAAAGAGTTTAGCAAGCCCGCACAGGTCTCATGATGAACCATAGCCACCACATCGATAGCATGCAGTGTCAGGTAAGCATCTATGCGGTCAAGGTCGAATTTTTCACCCCAGGGGAATTCTATCAAGTGTGTGTTTTTATTGTGGATTTTAGATATATGATGCAGTCTTCCACCAAATTCACCGTTAGATAAAATAAGAATATGTTTATTGCCCACCACCGAAGATAGTATTGATTCATTAGCAGCGGTGCCTGAGCCCGTAATGACGATGGCACGATAATTACCCGGGTTTTCAACTTTTAAAACCTGCAGTAATTTTTGTTCAATGCTGTTCAGTAAACGTTCGAATTCAACTTCACGGTGGCAGATATCTTCTTTACTGATAGCGACTCTTAAATTTGGAGCGACATTGACCGGACCGGGCGTGAATAACAAATATTTTTTCATCTAGCGTGTGTCATCCTATTGTTGCTTAGCTTATCTATTGTTTGGAATGTATGAAAACTCCCTCTTCGTTTCCACTCGATGTTAGTTAAGCGACGAGAAGAAGCGAGCAGGGAGCGGCTGTAAAAAATGTTAATCGTCAATCATGGTTTTATTTTGAAGACAGTTTAGTAATGAAAACAATACTGTTTTGCAGGATATATTTTCGAAAGAGGCTTATAAACCTGAGGTATCTAACTAGTCTGTGTGGGGGATTCGCCAGTTCAGGTCGGTGTTTTTCAAGATCGTTGGCACTCTTTACTTAAATTTCAAGCTACATTTATTACGTCAGTTTCAGGCTCTTTATCTGAATTTGGCATCACTTCGTCGATAGCTTCACAGTTGCTTATGCCATTTGACCATCGCTTGGGATCTCTTGTCCTCGCTTCCTCAAGTGCCTGCTGACGTCTAGATAAAATGCCCCTATTTTGATTTAATGGATAATTTTAAGGGGTGACAACAATCCTGACACAGAGGAAGATTGTGGAGGTCGATCTTCATGGGTGTGTCATAAACTGACAAGTTAAGCTATTTCCGCATCAGAAAACGAGCGGAGGGTCAAATTTTTTTTCGATAGTACTCCCGGAAAGCTGACCATGCAAGTTATATTCCTATTTATTTAATCCGTTAAAAACGGGGCGATATTCGGTGATCCCCTTAAACAAATTATCAAGCCACCCATGATAAAAACAAAGCTTTTTTATCATAGAGATAGTCAGGGTTAGGATTGACAACCTCACAGCAACAGCATGATTTAATTTGAATTATTATAATAAGCAGATTGGTTTGATACGATCATGATAAATAACAGCCATAAAATATATGGCTGCGCTATCCCTTACTCTATCCCTTCTCTTCTACCACAGATCACACGGAAAAAATGAGACAAAGATTAATATCTCTAAAAGCTCTAGCACTTATCTTACTCCGTGGCCCTGCGTGTTCTCCGTGGTAAATCGTTTTTGCTTTAACTAAGGCAAAGAGCATTCTCACCACTGAGCGCTTCTACTTAAACAAAAGAGCTTGGCGATGCCCTGTCTTTCTCTTATTTTAGACATTAAAAAGCCGCTCCCAAATGAGAGCGGCTTTTTGTCAGATTAACAGCTTACTTGTTTAAGCCTCTTCGGTTTAGCAGGGCTTCTGTTGTTGGCTCTTGACCCCTAAAGGCTTTATAAGCATCCATTGGTGCGACGGTATTACCGACCTCACGAATAGTTTTTCTAAACTTCATGCCTATTTCACGGTTTAAGCCGCCTTGAGTTTGCACGTAAGCAAAGGCATCGGCCGCCAAAATTTCACTCCACATGTAAGCGTAGTAACTGGCTGAATAGCCACCAGGGAACGCGTGAGCAAAGTAAGTTGATTTATACCTTGGCGGCACAGCTGATAGGTCTACACCGTGCTTTTTCAGTGCTGCCGCTTCAAAGCTGGCGACGTCTTGCAGTGGAGCATCGGCTTTGAGTGAGTGCCACTCTAAATCGAGCAGGGCTGCAGACATATATTCAAGCGTATCGAAGCCTTGGTTAAAGCTACGGGATTTAAGCAGTTTATTAAGTAGCTCTTCAGGAATGGGTTCACCTGTTTCATAGTGCTTGGCGTAGTTAGCTAACACTGCAGGATGCGCCGCCCAATCCTCTTCGAAGGTAGATGGAAACTCAACAAAATCCCGTGAGACTGAGGTGCCAGAAAGCGTTGGGTAAGTCACCTTAGAGAACATACCGTGTGTACCGTGACCCATCTCGTGGAACATGGTGGTCACTTCATCGTAGCTAACAAAGGTCGGCTCGCCCGCGGGCGCCTTTTTGATGTTCATCACGTTGACCACAACAGGCTTGCTGTTTAGCAGCTCAGCTTGGCCAACAAATGAACTCATCCAAGCCCCGCCGCGTTTACCTTCTCGGGCAAAGTGGTCGGCGTAGAAAATAGCTAAACTCGTGCCATCTTCATCAAACAGCTCATAGGCTTTAACGTCGGGATGGTATACCGGCAAGTCTGGACGCGGTGTAAAACTCACACCATAGAGGGCGTTAAGGGTGAAGAAAACACCGTCTTTTAATACGCGATCAAACTCAAAATAGGGGCGAGTTGCGCTAGCGTCTAGGTCATACTTATCTTTACGAACAAGTTCGGCATAGTAAGCCCAGTCCCATGGTGCTAGTTCAAAATCACCGCCGGTACTGTTTATCATCGCTTGGATGTCGGCAGCTTCTTTATTGGTATTGGCAACAACGGCTGGCACCATAGACCCGAACATCTGGTACACAGCTTCAGGCGTTTTGGCCATCTGAGGTGCAAGGCGATAATCTGCCCAGCTGTCAAATCCAAGTAGTTCTGCGCGCTCGGCTCGAAGTTTGGCTAAACGGGCAACAATAGAGGCGGTTTCGTTTTCGCCCTCAAGACCACGATTAGCGGAGGCTTGCCATATTTGCTGGCGTAGCTCGCGATTATCTAACTGCTTCAGCACAGGTTGGCGTGTAGTGTTAGTGATATTGAGTTGATACTTACTTTCCTGGCCATTGGCTTTTGCATCCGCAGCGGCGGCGCGAATAGCGCTATCAGATAAACCGCTAAGCTGTGCTTTACTATCTACAACAATAGCGATCTCTTTGGTCAGTCTCATTAAACGCTGAGCAAATTCATTGGTGAGTGTGGACTGCTCTTCGTTTAGCCCGCGGATCTGTTTTTTCTGACTATCGCTGAGCTTAGCCCCAGCGCGAACAAAACGCTGATAATAAACCTCGACTAAGCGATTAGCTTCTGCTGATAAGTTAAGATCGGCGCGGGTGTTATAAATATTCTCGACCCGGGAAAATAACGCTGGGTTTAGATTGATATTGTCTGAATGCGCTGCCATTTTTGGCGCCATCTCACCCTGTACTTTACGCAGTGTTGGGTTGCTGTTTGAGCTTGTGAGGTTATAAAAAATCTTAGAAGTCCGGTTTAACAGCTCACCACTTTTTTCCATCGCAACGATGGTATTTTCAAATGTTACCGCATCTGGATTATTGGCTATCGCAAGGATCTCTTGGTAATGCTCGGTGATCCCAAGTTCAAGTGCTGGCGCGAAATGCTCGTCTTTAATCAAGCTAAAATCGGGCGCTTGATATTGCAAGGTACTTGCCTGTAAGAAAGGATTTTGGGCTTGAACCATAGTCGCTACCGTTGAATCATTTTTAATGGTTGAACAAGCGCTTAACGCGAGCGTTGCTGTAATAGCAATAGCGATGAGTGTTTTATGCATCAGGTAATAGTTCCTTTATTATATACCCAAATCACTTAAAAATGATCGCTTCAGAGCTGCCGTAGGATATCAAACAAGGCTGTGATTGAGAGGGTGCTTGCTCCCTTTTTAATATCACTAACACAGTACTGTTAATACCTTGAACATTGTCACTTCTCAACAGGCTTAACGCTGCACTTTTAGGTCGTTTGGGTAAAATATTTTTTTATTAGTCTTAACAAGTGACACTAACAATTGTTTGTTAACTGCTCCTTAAAAAGGGCGCTAATTACTCTTCTGAATAGTGTCTTTCTTGTTGGTTATGCGAGCTTTGGTTTTAACCTTAAACATAGCTTTCCATACTAAGTGTAACCAGAGCGTGAATAATTAATTTTGTGCTATATCATGCTGATATAAGATTATTTAAAATAGGCGTTAACTCGCTAGTACATCGCTATTTTATAGACTGTTACGCTAGTTTGAAGATAGCAACTAAGAGATCTACCCTAGAGTTATGTTACAAGCTGGGCACCAATCGGTACCGGACTTAATGACTTCCATATCCTGAAGATGCCCCTATAAAAACAAAATTAATATACAAATAAAAAAAACAGGTTAATTATAAAACTGAAATATTAATGTTATCTTTTCTTTATATCTGGGGATTATCTGCAGAGGCTTATAACTCAAACAACAAGTCAGTTCGAATGATGTATTTCACCCCTGAAGTGATCGGTACCGAGCTGTGTATGCAATGCAAAGGGTGCATGCCGTGGGGGAAACACAATACGCTACCCGCTGGAGTTCGAATATCAACGTTAGCCATCTGGTCACCAGCTTTAGCAGGCTGAGTCGGATCATCTGCATTGACGATGAAACGCGTCGCTCCCCCTTCAAAGTCATCACTTAAGAGAATGAGAAATGTCATTTGGCTATAACGGTCAGGGTAAGCATTAGCAATCAATTCATCGTTAATGATCCGGCTTCCAGGCCAAGCACCATCTGAGTGTGGCTTGAAATAATCATCGGCGCTATATCGATAAAATCGAAAACGTGAAGTGATTTGTGACCGACATATCGCGGTCACCTATGAGATCACCGATTTTGGTCGAACGGCATTGGATATTTTAGAAAAGCTCAAAGACTGGACTGAAGAGAACAATATTTAACAAAAACTTCTAATGTGGTCAGCCGTTTTTTACTCACCCAGCAAACAAGTAACCGCTTCTGCTAGCCACATAAAGGCCGGTCCCCTCGCCTTTTGTTTTGCCATCACGCGATCAATCGGTACTCGCCATGGCTTATGATCAAAGCTTAAATTCATTCGCACCATCTCACCTTGATGCTCATATCGCTCCGCCATATGTACTGGAATATAACTCCACCCCAGCCCTTCTTTTACCATAGTATTAACTGCATTAAAGCTGTTTCCCCACCAGATATGTGAAGAGATGTGAGGGCAGTGCGCCAATTCCTGACCTCCCATGCCACGGATCAACAATTGACGATGTGGGATTAAATCCGCAGCAGTGACTATGTCCATTTTTGCCAGTGGATGCTCTGGACTCACGACGCCATTGAACGGCAAGCTACCGACGTAACATAAATCCACTTCTTTGGGAAAATCACCACTTGCAAACATTAGGCCTAAATCGGCTCGCCCCGTGTGCACTAGCGTTAACACATCAGGTGTTGAAACTGCGCAGAGCTCTATGTTGGTAGCAGGAAAAAGTGTCGCGAAATCATTTAAAATGCTAATTATAATCGGCAATAATGCATCGTCCACCGCCATTTTAATCTGTGTTTCATGGGATGAGTTTAGCGCGCTGGTCACTGAGTCAAGCTCGTATGTTTGTTGCAAAATAGCTTGAGCAAACGGTAATAATCGCTCTCCATGGGGGGTTAGTGACGGTTTACGGCTGCAGCGATCAAATAGCGTCGTATTAAGCTCAATTTCGAGGTTGGCGATCCCCTGACTCACCGCCGACTGCACTTTTCCCAGCTTGCGAGCGCATGCCGAAAATGACCCTGATTGAGCAGTTACGACGAACATCCTCAGTTGTTCCAAATTATACATATCACTTTTCCTGATAGTAACTAACTATCTTCTTCCGCTATTAATGATGATTATAGCAATCAAGAACGATTGAACAACATAAATGAGATTTAGCATGAACACGAAAGAACGTATTTTCCACAGCGTATTATTTGAAGCCATTGCCTTAATATTTGTTATCACTGCCGCCACCATCTTTACCGATGCTGGCGCACAGTCAGCCACAGGTTTAGCTATCGGTCTATCAGTCATTGCGATGTGTTGGAACTACGTTTACAACCTAGGTTTTGACCGTATATTTGGATATAACCGCATTGAGCGATCATTTAAAATGCGCATAAGCCATGGGCTCGGGTTTGAGTGCGGCATGATTGTAGCAACACTCCCCTTAATGATGTGGGTGCTACAGCTAGACTTCTGGACCGTATTTATCATGGACATAGGAGTTGTCATTTTCTTCCTAGTCTACGCGATTGTTTACAATTGGTGTTATGACATCATCCGTCAGCGTATTTTAGTTAACAAATCCGCAGTTAACAGCGCTAATGCAAGATCGTGAGTGCAAAAATTATTCAGTCATTTTTATTGTTTGTTATGCTTAATTCAGGGTTCAAAAAATGGAATGTCAGAGCCGTGATAAAGGAGGAGATAAACTGACTGAGTAGGTATATTGATGGCTAACTTACAAATTAAGCAAAAAATGACACTTGGATTGCTAGTCCCGTTAATGCTGCTGATTAGCATCTGTTTTTTAGCGATTAACATGATGGGAAAAATCGAAGCGGGTGTCATCAGTATATATAACGACAGAGTGGTTCCCCTAGAAGACCTTAAAATTATTGGAGATGACTACGCAGTTTCGGTTATCGATGCGGTCAACAAAGCCAATGCCGGTATGTTTAGCGCCGCTGAAGCGAGTCGGGCAATGACAGAGTCCAGCCGAAATATCAGCGAGAAGTGGGATGGTTACATGGCTACGACCTTGACCGACGAAGAGTCTAGGTTAACTAAGGAAGCCAATCGATTATTCAGTCCAGCAAATCAAAAAATCTCTCAACTTGTTAATAAACTCAATAGCATGCAGGGGTCACCTGTAGGCCAACTGAATGATGATATTGCACCTCTCTATGACGTGATTGATCCTATCAGTGGAAAAATTTCTGAACTGGTCGCCCTGCAGTTACGAGTCGCGGGTGAAGAGAAAGACAGAGTTGAAGAAATTTACTCATCGTCTATGACTATTTTTATCATCTTGACGCTGACTGCCATAGTGGCAAGTATTTTGATTGGACTCTGGGTTGCTCGGGCTGTAATGCGTCCCATAGATAGTATTGTCAGCACTCTCAACACAGTTCGGGTCGATTCTGATTTAACCGTGACATTTAAGACCTTTAATGACGATGAACTCGGGCAGATATCGACCAATCTGACATTAGTGATAGAGCATCTACGTGGCATTCTAAATTCTATCGCGCAGGCCGCTAACACTGTGGGTGACTCAACCGTAAAGTTGAGTGAGTTTACTGAGCAAACTAATGACAGAATGCATCAACAGCAATCGGAGACAGAGCAGACAGCTACGGCGATGAATCAGATGACAGCAACGGTGGCCGAAGTGGCTCAGAGCGCCACCAATGCCGCCGATTCTGCAAGAGATGCTGAAGCTAATGCAACAAAGGGAAATGATATTGTTCAACAATCGGTTGCCAGCATGACTCTACTCTCTAAACAGATAGAGAAAACTTCCGAGGTGATTACTAACTTGGCTAGTGAGAGTCACAATATTGGCAGCGTTTTAGATGTGATCAAAGGGATCGCCGAGCAGACCAATTTATTAGCGTTAAATGCAGCCATTGAGGCGGCTAGAGCAGGTGAGCAGGGACGCGGCTTTGCCGTTGTGGCAGATGAAGTAAGGACTCTGGCACAACGAACCCAAGAGTCGACTCAAGAGATAGAATCGATGATAGATAGCTTACAAAAAGGGGTTAATGAAGCTGTAGGCGCCATGAAAGTCGGGACTGATCAGGTTTATGATGCAAATGAGAAAGCGCACATGGCAGGAGAGGCCCTTAATGAGATAGTGCTTTCGGTAGATAATATCAGCAACATGAATACTCAGATCGCCACCGCTGCCGAAGAGCAAAGCAGTGTAGCCGAAGACATAAACCGCAGCATTATCGCCATCAGCGATATCGCGCAGACCTCCACCATGGCAGCTCAAGAACTGACAACATCAGTAACCGAGCTAAGCAGCCTGTCGGAAGGTATGCGTGAGCAGGTGAGTCAGTTTAAACTCTAATACCAATTAGTATAAACTTGCTCCAATTCGCGATCAAACAGAGAGAGCTTTATGCTTCTCTCTGTTTCAACTGTCATCTGCCTGACAGCGTTAATTCGATCATTCCATCAGGCCTAGTTACATGATGACGAATTAAATAGGTTCATGTTCTTTAATAAAATCAACAAAGAAGGATTTTAACGCTTGTTTGTTTTCATCATCTAATGATTGACCGTCTTTGTCAGAGACAAGAAATACATTGTCGACTTGTTCACCCACTGTGGTTATTTTTGCCGAGTGAATATTGAGTTCAAATTGCCTGAAACCGTTACAGAAGTGGCTCATAAATTGTGGGTTATCGAGTGCGGTAACACTGATAAGCGTTCTATCCTTTTTACGAGAGTGCAAGAATTCGACTTTGGGCTCACAGATAAATGAACCTATGTTGCTATTACGGCGTTGTTTCGGCACCTTTCTGTTCTCAAACAGTACCTGTTTCAGCCTCTGCTTGATACGCTCACGTCGCCCAGCGGTTCTTATTGGGTGCTGATCATAATCGAGTATTTTTAAAGACTCCACCACATAACCATCTTTCGTTCTGGAGATATTCGCTTGTTGAACAGAGATCTGTAATGAGGCTAAGGTATTAAATAGTGTCACAAACAAACCGGGCTTATCCTTCATGTAGACGAAGAGATCACTGCTGCCTTTAGTGCTGCTTTCATCGAGTAAAATAAGTGCACGTTCTGTCGGATGCTGTGTCATAGCTTGGGAGTAGCGAGCTATTTCACTGGGTTGAGCATTACTAAAAAATGATAGCGGTAAGCGTTTCCACAGCTGTTTAATCACATCAGGTGTTTCACTCATTCCCATCAGCTCTAGCGCTTCATTTTTGTGTTCTCGAACGATAGTTCGCTGCTCAAGCACGTTCTCTAAACCGTTACGCAATGCATAACTGATCGACAAATAAAGGTCTCGAAGTAACGTTGCCTTCCAGTTGGTCCACAGATCATCATTAGTCGCCTTAATGTCGGCAACCGTTAAACAGTAGAGCGCGTCGAGTCTGGCTTTAGTCCCTATCGCTTTAGCAAGGTTTTTAACTTCCGAAGGGTCATAGATATCTAACCGTTGGCAGGATAAAGATAGCAGTAGATGATTTTGGACTAACCAGGCAATCACCTTAGCTTGTGAAGGTTTTAGCTCATGAAACTTAGAAAATTGTAGCGCATCGACGGCCCCTAATTCACTGTGATCGCCGCCGCGTCCTTTGCCTAAGTCATGGAACAAGGCGGCTAACAATAACACCTCTTTATTTTCTATCGATCTATAAACTGCGCTAGGTTGTGCAAGCGAGGGGGCTTCGGGTTTGTTATTGAGTGAATATAAGTTTTTAAGTAACTTATGTGTATGTTCGTCAACGGGGTAAACATGGTAAAGATCGAATTGCATCTGACCCACAATTTCGCGCCATTGTGGAAGATAGGACGCTAATATCCCATGCTTGTGCATTAATGATAACGCGAGCCCCATCCCTTGAGGATGACGAAATAGCGAGATGAATTCTTTACGACAGCTATGAAAGTCTTGCAGATCCCCCAGTAATCGTCGTCTAACCTGACGGATTAACCGAATCGTTTGCGGGGTAATACCATCAATATCCTTGGCGTTTTCAGCGATATGGATAAACAAAGCGATGAGCTGCTTACGATCAACAAATACATCATCGTGACGCGCATTGATCAGTCGTCCATTTATTTCGAAGTGCTGATTTAACGGGGTAGATTTTTTGTCTGTTTGTACTAAGATTTCATCTTTAAAGTACTGCAATAGCATTTGATTAAGTTCACTGATCCGCCTCATCGCTCGATACAACTGACGCATCATTTTTTCGATAGCAAGGTGGCTGTTGTCACCAAAGCCCATCAGCCTAGCAACATCACTTTGCAAAGAGATAAGTAATCGATTTTCAGAGCGACCCGCAGCGACGTGTAATGCCCAACGAGCACGCCAGATAAAGTGTTGTGACTCTAATAGTTCTGTATATTCGTCGCCAGTAAAGAAGCCAAATCGTCTTAAAGCCGCCATATCTTCAGCTGCAAAATACTTACGGGTTACCCAGATAAGAGTTTGAATATCGCGCATACCGCCAGGACTATTCTTTAGATTTGGCTCTAGACTAAAAGCACTGCCTTGCGCCTTTAGATGGCGTTCATCTTGCTCACTGAATTTGGCTTTAAAAAATGCTTCGCTGCTCCAGACATCATCGCCATAGAGTCTGTCTAAGACCTGGTTAGCGTGAGACTCAGGTCCCGTTAAATGACGAATTTCAAATAGTGAAGTCGCAATGGTTATGTCTTCTTTACACGCCTTATCAATTTCATTCAATGCACGAACACTATGGCCGAGTTCAAGACCTATATCCCATAGTTGGGTAAAGAAAAGGCCGATCTGCGTGGTTTGATGGGTACTAAGCGCTTCGGGAAATAACACACAAATATCAATATCTGAGTGCAGGTGTAAGGTTTGACGGCCATAGCCGCCTATGGCATTGAGAGATAAATTTTCGTCAGCGAGGCCTGCACATTGCCAGAGGTGGAGAAGCAAGATATCAAAAAAATCAGCGCGCAACTTTACTATTTCGTCGATAGCAACATGGGTAAAGTTTTTATTAAAGTAGTTGTCAGCATCTTGGATTACTTTTTTATAATCAGTAATGCTCATTTCGGGACTGAGTTGAGGTGATATATCAGAGTCTGACATGTTTCTCCTGTACCTGTTGCAGTGAGTAAAATTAAGCTCTATTAACTTTATTTATACTTATTAAACTGCGCTGCAATGGCCTTTAAGTGAGCAAATAGGGTAGATGATCTCAATGTGAATTACAAACCGATAACAGCCTTGTTGACATCTCGTCACTAGAATTCCCCTTAAAATAACAGCAAAAGCAAAGGTTCTAGGTGTAGCCGTTCATGAAAAGGTGAATAGAAAGGTGCCTTACAAGACACCTGTTGAGATCTAGAGTGAAATGAGTGGTGCACAGCGAGTATGAATACGACTAGGCTGTAAGTTAATCCAGAAATGTTGAACTACAGCTTATCTGAAATAGCATTCAGTTTCGCAAGCTAAAATTTGTAATCTAATGTCAGATAGACTTGCTGACTATTGTCGATACTAATACCTTGACGTTCATAGTCTTGATCTAAATAGCGGTAGCCTAAATCAGACGAGAAATGCTCACTCCATTTGTACTGTACACCCGCTTGCCCACCCCAAACAACATCGGTAGAAGCCCGACCTGCTATCTTGTTATCATTCGCCCCGGCCGTGACACCAACAAATAGGTTCACATCTTTATGCACTGGGATTAAATAATCGTAAGAGACTAACCAGCTATATTGCTCTTGCTTATAATCTGAGCCAGCTTGCGAAAACTTATCTTCCATGTAACCAAAAGTGCCTGTGATACGGTGTTGCTGTTCTATCAATACACCCACTCGACCCTGCCATGACATATCTTCGGTATCATGTTGCAAGCTACCATCGACTTTATCCATTTGATAACCGGCTGCAGCGCCGACGAAATATTCCACTTCAGCAGCATTGACACTCGCTACCAGTAAACCTGAGCATAATACACTTGCTAATATCGTCTTAGTTTTCATTATAAACCTCACTCATTGCTTGAGAAATCGAGAATTTTGTTAGTGTCACCATCGACGCTGAGAGTAGATTACCGATAAGTTCCCATCTGAAAAAGTGCCTGAAGCCAACCAGTTTGTATTCTTTTTCATGACAATTAATCTATTGCATTAGAGTCATCGACATGAATACCGTACAAATACAGCAGTCACTCCTTGAGGAGTAGATACATAAAAACAACTAAAGATCACATTTTCGAGACAATCAACCTAAGAAAGAAACATCTAACACTGAAGCTGATGCCCCTCCTGCCAGGTGGATTGCTGTAACCTGCAATTCATTTGGATGAAATGAGAAAAGTTTGCTCTGGCTCCTCTTATTTTTAAACTTCATGATGCTATAGTGATTGCAGTTTCATAATAATGAATTTCAACTATCTTGAACAAACCGATTTCAGGGGTTATCTATGCTAAATGAGAATCATGCGCTTATTTTCGACTTCCCAGAATATAAACAAGACATTGTTTATTTGAATTATAAAGATGAAGAGTTCAAAACCTTATCCAAACAATATCACCTGTTAGACTATGATATTCGTCAACTCGAAGTCGTCGGCAGCCCAACCGATGATGAGCATATGCATCAGCTAAAATTACAACGTGCCAATTTAAAAGACGTATTATTCCAGAAGTTAAAAGCTCACCATGACTAGATAAGATGACCAATATTGGGGGTGTTCCAGAGTCAGCTTTGCGCGAGTCGCGGACTTGGGTTAGTTGAATACTGCATCCCGATGATGACATCGCCATATAGGTAGTGAAATCGTCATTCCGATATTCTTCCATTCCATCATCCCGGTGTGCTTTAGACCGGGAGCTATTCCTTTTGTTCCGAATTCCGTCATCCCGGTATGCTTTTAGGCCGGGATCTATTCCTTTTGTTCCGAATTCCGTCACCCCGGTATGCTTTTAGGCCGGGATCTATTCCTTTTGTTCCGAATTCCGTCATCCCGGTATGCTTTTAGGCCGGGATCTATTCTCTTATGCCGTAAGAAAGGCTGGGCTGCCTTATCTTTATTTTAATTATGTGAACTCTGCACCTATATTTCAGCGCACACTTGTACGCATAATATGTCATTAGCAATATTGATTAACGTATGACAACTGGAGTTTGAGATGAAAAGTAGTGACAGCCCACTCTCGCAGTATAAAGAGTCGCAATGTACACAGTGCAGCCAAAAGATCGCCTTAAATGTACTTACCTGCCCCCAATGTCATATCGCTCAAGGTCTGGAAGCGCTCGCTGGAGTCGATCCATATATTCACATTAAAAACCAAAAACTCGCCATATGGTTCAGCTTTGTACTCGGTGGATTAGGCCTACATAAGTTCTATTTAGGTCAATACGGAATGGGCAGTTTGTATTTAGGATTTAGCTGGACTCTAGTGCCTATGATTATTGGCTGGGTCGATGCGGTCCGCACCATGAGAATGAGTCCATTTAATTTTGAGCAACGTTATTGCCGTAGAGTGACTCACTGCTTTTAAAAAAGCATAACTAAGCCATCCATAGTGATTACTTCCCTAAGAGTAAGCTTTATTCAACCTAGAAGTGAGCAGTCCATTTATGGCAATGGCTCATTTAAGATGGCTAGTCAGGTTTTATAGCTTTAGACTTTCTTTTTTTAGCTCTTTCCTCTCCTGCTCTTCTCTCTGCAACATGATCATCCCTTCGGTGATAGCCATAACGGCTTTAGATTTAAACTCTCGCATATATAGGGTGTAAACAACCAGTAGGCTGGAAATAATGAAGAGTAGCGGATGGAAGAACCAGCTTAGTACAGCCATTGAAAAATAATAGCCACGCAAGCCATAGTTGTAGGCATGCGCTGCTTGATCTTGGACTATCGCCATCTGAGTTGCATAGTTTTTCATATGATCACTACTCTCATACTCTCGCAGCGGAGTAGCGCCAAGCATCACGTTGAGGAAGCCATATTGGCGCATCGACCAAGTGAACTGAAAAAAGGCCATCACGAAGATAAAGGTAAGCAGGCTTAACTTTATCTGAATCAAGGCATCGGTGGGCGTAGCCGTGAAAGGAATAGAGGCGATCACCGCCTCCAATCGACCAACCTGTGCAAAGAGTGTCAACACGCCAGCGAGTATTAGCATAGAAGTTGAGGCAAAAAAGGTAATATTTCGCTCTAGGTTTGCCAATAGTGCAGCCTCACCCACCCGCATCTCATGGCGCATCAGTTCATTCATCCAGTGAATTCGGTGCTGATGCAGACAACGGGCGATGCAGTTAGTGTTTTTTGCTTTTCGCTTGGCGAAATAGGTATAACCAATCCAACACACGACGAAACAGATAAATGCAATGAGATCTAATACTGGACTTGTCAACATAACGACTCCCTCAAGCTCTTTAGTAATATCACCACCGCCTCGATTAAGAAAAAAGACAGGCATACCTTGTCTAATCTAAACCTTTTACGCTTGATTTAAATGGATATCACAAGCTTTATTGATTTGTATCAAGTGATTGTTATTACTAGATTTGGTGGCGATTACTATCATCAACAATTCGGCAAATACATAAGCCTAACTGACACAGCTAAGCTTGATCTCAAACTACAAGCTCATATCGAGCCTCAATCTTGTACACTTGCGAATCATGCTCACCTCATGTATAAGACATAATATGTCGTAGCACTCTGCGTCCAAGATTAAGGATAATCGATGAAATTTATTGGTCTATTTATTTATGCATTACAGTGGCTAGCAGTTGCACTTTCACCAACACTCATAGGCGTTTTTATAGGGATTGCAATAAGCCTTCAATCTGAGCAGCTCAGTCCATCCGTTATCTTATCCTGGACTGCAGTAGGCTTTCTTATCGGTGGATTTTGGGCTGAAAAAATCCGCAAGACAGTTGGTTTATCCGCATTTTTTGGCCGCCTTGCAGGGGCAAATGATACCCGCGATAACAAGCTATAAGCTCTAGAAAGCTGTAAGCTATCCCATAGTCATTAAGCTACAGACGCAGATATTACTACTCGGAAAAATGAAAAAGACAGAACAGCTGTATCTTGTCTAATCTAAACCTTTTTTTACCGATAAAAAAGGCTATCAGGTGGTTTGTTGATTTGTATCAAGTGATTGTTATCAAAAGACTTGGCCTAGTCTAATTTGCCTTTCTGTAAAAGCCTAAATAGACATATATACTGGTGAATAGTGAGTTTTTCTACACTGGACAGACCTTATGCCAAATGAGTACGTAAGCATAGGTTTACATTAGAATTAGTGCTAGGTTACTCATATTGAATTTAGTAAAATGGATTTAACTAAATGGATAAACATGGACTTCATCAGCTCGTCGCGGCTATTTCTGCAGCCGCAGCCGCAAGAGATCATTACACTGCAACTCATCAAAAGAACGTTTCTTGCCTTGCCCGCCGAATTGCCCAACACTTAGCACTTTTAAGCACTCAGATAGAATGTATTAGGATCTCAGCCTTGCTGCATGATATTGGTAAACTAGGCGTGCCAAGCTCCATCCTTTCTAAGACCGGAAAACTTAGAAAAGAGGAGTTTGAATTGATCAAACTACACCCCGTCATTGGAGAAGAAATCCTACAACAGGTCGATTTTGAATGGCCAGTAGCAAGCATAGTGCGGCAGCACCACGAACGGTTAAATGGTTCAGGCTACCCTGATGGTTTAACCGGGGATCAGATCCACTTTGAATCTAAGGTCATTGCTGTTGCTGATGTGGTTGAATCCATTAGTCACTCACGTTCCTACCGTCAGGCATTAGGACAACAAAAAGCCATTGATGAGATCAGCAAGAATCGAGGCATTTTATATGAACCTATTGTGGTTGACGCTTGTATCGCATTGTACGATCTTAACCAGGGTGAGCTCTTTCCTTCTCAACAAGAATAACCCAAATAACCAAGACACCTATGATGATGTCTTTGAATAAGAGTAAGCTAAAATCAATATAGCGAGAGTTCAAGGAGTTCATTTTGAAAATACTGGGCTATGCTGCATCATTACTCGTGCCGTTAACGGGCTATACAACCACGATTGAACTAGATACATATCTAGGTGGCCATCAAACTCAACTTGATGGTAAACCAGCTCTCTCCTTTATCTTCAGCCACAATGCCAAGCTGAACAATGAGACAAGCGGTAGCGGTAGCAGCAGTAACAATTGCAGTATTATCACCACTGATCAGTATCTAAGACAATCTAAGGGTAGGCTAGAAAATATTAACCTCACCGAGCCAAACTTCTATTTTGACTGTGAATGGGAAGGTAAATTCTACATGCTCTCAAATCTCTACAGGACCTATGCAGAGGTGATCGTTAAAACCCCAGATGAAAATTTTCCAATGTCCATACACATCGAAGCTAAGCTAGTGACCTTGTCAGGTGAAAGACTAGAAGTCATCAGCGGTGATATCCCCCTAAATAGCGAGAGCGAAAGGGTTTGGTAGTCCTTTTCAATGAAAACTAGCGACGCTTGTTATTAAAAGCACTGCAGGCTTAGGGAAACCATTACGCATCTTCTTGTTTAACTCATCCGATTAATACTCATGCATCCTCTTCATGCATATAGTCTTCAAACAATGCCATCTGCTCAGCCAAGTCATCATCCTTAGAGACGATGCGATAACCCCTATCCTGTTTAACTCATCCGATTAATACTCATGCATCCTCTTCATGCATATAGTCTTCAATCTGCGTCATCTGCTCAGCCAAGTCATCATCCTTAGACACGAGACGATAACAGTCATGGGACATCTTCTCGAGACAGATACTGTCACCATTCCCGACATGGAGTCTCTCGACAACCTCTTGTGGTAACTCTAAACCTAAACCTTTACCTACATGTTGAATCTTAAGTACCGTCATATTTACTACCTATGCCTATCGTCTACATCTGCACTCAATCGTATAACTAGCGCAATGAAACAAAGAACCTACTAACGAGAATTATAGTTGCTTTCTATAAGAATGAGATAAGGCTAAGTGATATCAACCGGTTTAATAATCTTGTCAGCTCATTATTTTGGCCGCTTAATTCAAGGCAGATGACAAAGCAGAGATAACTCAAAACAGAATCGTGTTTAAAAAACCAAGAAAAAACATAAACAGATTGGTAGTAAATAGAAGTCCTGATCTAAAATTAAATTAACCCTAGATGAAATGAGTTGAGTCGCAGTAGCAAAAGGGAGCATTGATGCCAGTAAGCCAACTTCTATTTGGACTCTTATTAATCGCAGCTATCATAGGTGTCGTATTTTATATGCGTTCTCCTACGCGATCTAAACATAAGCTTAAGCGTCCGCTCTGCCCTAAGGGGACAAGTCATGTCTATGAAATATTACCTGATGAACAAGCAGTTACAGATATAGATACAGATAGTCAAACAAGACATCCCTATCACAATGTGACGATTGAGCTAACTCAGACAGCTTGCCAGGCAGTCAAAGAGTTACAAGGGAATCATTTTTTATCTCAAGATGCTCCATCATTGCCATTAACTCATTGCGATGCCTTAGCGTGTCAATGCCACTATAAACACTCGGAAGACAGAAGAGATGAGCCGCAAGAGCGCCGGATCGATTATGGTGTAACCCACGATCTATATGGCGCTTTTGGTGAAAAAAATCGTAGAGCCAGTAAGTTCGACAGAAGAGTCGATGACAAGTAATCATTACTATGACCAAAAATTTCTAGAGCGGAGAATCACTTTTCAGTTCATTCAAGCAGTCATTGACTGCTATCGATAATGCTAAAATACCAGTTTGTGCCTAAACTCAGTTAATAAAATCAACATTTAAACTGGCACTAGCAATGGCTCCTATCAATCAAACATGTCATTTATTTAATCTTTCTCAGCTTGAACCCCCATTGAATAATCAATAGGTTATAGCAAGTCTATATCCCATCACCCCTACTCTATACTTTGCAGAACTGTTCTGCTTACCAATAAAAAGGACAAAACATGATCAACAAGACTCGAGTATTCTGTGCAACGGCCGTACTTTTGCCGTTTTTGGCATGTGCAGCTTCATCACAAGATGCTACTAACAACGTTTCGGATCAGGTAATTAAAGAGCAAAGAGATGCACTGGCAACAAATACCCAAGGTAAAGGCTACGGCCCTCAGTCACCTCGAGACATAGATGCTATCAAGGGCAATAACCCACGAGTATTCGCTCAGGCGCCAGCCTATGAAAAAATGAACCTCTGTAATATTCACTTCCACAAAAATGCTGAGCACAAAGGGGGAGAATTTACTCAATATGCCGGGAATGGCGATGGCCATGGCTACCAAAGCGGCTACAAATATTCAGGTAAATTATCCAAAGCAGAATTAACTCCTCTTGAACATGAAGTGGGCACCAATAAACACGGTAGCCTATTTCCGGGAGATACCATTGAGGTTCACTATGTGCATTCAACGGCACAAGTCGGCCCAGGAGCGACTTTAGGTGCGTGTCTTAGCGAATCGAATAAAAATCCACAGCTGCGTGTAGAGACTCAAGTATACGTATTAGTTAACGATGCTAAAGCTAAAGGCTTTGTCGAGTTGACGGCATTAGGCATGAAGAATGGGCTAAACCAAGCGCTTAATATCCCAGGAGATACCGGTACCCCAATACAGTACTCAGGGTCAACAACGGGTCCAGGTTATAACGAAGCAGGTTCACCACTGCAGGTCAGTTGGAGCGTACGTCCTAACGTGATGAAAGTCGATATTAATAGTGTCGGAAAGTGGCTAGAAGGTAATGCTTTTGATGAAGATCATGCCCACGGTGTCAGAAATTTAGTGATTAACCCAGATCTGCTATCGGGTAGCTAAACGCACTCAATAATAAACCGAACACCTAGTGGACTAGCAGCTAACATTCATATTCTTAATGGTATTGTTAATTCACTAGTGATCTCATTTATTCTGTTAGTGAGTCGATGGCTATAAATACTTTTCTACCATCTTTTGGATCACATTCGGCATAATTGGCTTATTGATATAATCATCTGCGCCAAGTTTAAGCGCAAAGTCACGATCTGACACTTCAACAAGTGTGCTTATCACCACAACGGGAATATTAACCCGTGATGGGTCAGCTTGTAAAAACTTCAGCACTTGATAGCCGTTGACTTCAGGCATTGTTATATCGAGTAGTACAAGATCCGGAGTCAAGGTACTAAGAAGCTCAATACCACCACTACCAGAGTTTGCCGTAGTCACTTGATAATCATCACCAAGCATTGCCAGTAATACTCCAGTACAAACGGGATCATCATCAATGATCAGTATGTTAGCTCTTTCCATTTAGCCCCTCTCGGCTCAATTTTTATTACTTTAATTGTATCCAAATTTTAACTAAAAGATAGCCACTAATTTAACGATTAATATACATATTTAATGTAGGGCTTAGCCAGCTCCCTGTAGTAAAACATATATCGCTATAATCTAAGTTAAAACCATAAACGTCGCATTTTGTCTGCATGTATAGCTTACTCGGTAAACTTGTATATAAGCTGAATGGAGCTAAGTTCCGCAAAAAGTCGTATAACGTCCAAAACTCTCGGGTGCAGATTTTGCGTACTCTTTTGCGCCTTGCTGAAGTGTATAGGGATCAGCAAGCACTGTGATGAGTTGCTCAAACGGTTCATAATCCCCACGCTGCTCAGCCGCTTCAATAGCTTGTTCGACTTGAAAGTTTCGCGGAATATAAACCGGGTTAGCCGTATTCATCACGCTGATACTACCAACAACAGATAATTCATCACGGGTAAGTCGCGCTAACCATAGCTCACGCCATATTAAAAATGCTTTGGCATCATTAAAATAGCTTTGGCTAGTATTACAGCCAGATCCAAGGTCTTCAGCTAGCTGACGAAATAATTGAGTGAAGTCCACATCTTGACCCGCCATCGATTCGAGTAATTGCTCACAAAGCGCTAAATCACCCTCCTCTTGGCTAGATAAGCCAAGTTTAGATCGCATTCCACCTAACCACACTTCATGGTATGTATCCCAAAACCCAGTGACCGCTTGCGTCGCTAGTTCTATAGACTCCTTTTTATCTTCACTCATTAGAGGTAATAAGGTTTCGGCCAATCGAGCCAGGTTCCATTGTGCCAATACAGGCTGATTGCTGTAGGCATAGCGACCATCTCTATCTATGGAGCTAAAAACAGTATTGGCATCATAATTATCCATAAAGGCGCAAGGGCCATAGTCTATGGTTTCGCCACTAATAGTCATATTATCTGTGTTCATCACACCGTGAATGAAGCCAACCAGCATCCATTTAGCCACCAGCTGAGCCTGGTTGTCGCGTACCGCGCAAAGAAAATCTAAGTATGGTTGTTTGCTACTTTTAAGCTCAGGGTAATGACGGGCAATAGCATAATCAGCCAATTGTTTCACTTTGTCCAGCTCATCACGAGAGGCAAAATATTGAAAGGTACCAACACGTAAATGACTCGACGCCACGCGGGTAAGCACCGCTCCAGGCAGATATTGGGTTCGTAATATAGGCTCACCTGTGGTCACAACGGCTAAGGCTCGGGTGGTAGGAATATCTAAGGCATACATGGCTTCGCTGAGAATATATTCTCGCAAAATTGCACCTATGACCGCCTTGCCATCTCCGCCTCGTGAAAATGGTGTCTTGCCTGAGCCTTTTAGCTGAATATCTAACCGCTGACCTTCTTTATCAAGCACTTCTCCAAGAAGCAGCGCGCGGCCATCACCAAGTTGCGGACTAAAACCACCAAACTGATGACCCGCATATACCTGAGCTAATGGTGATGAACCCACTGGTGCTTCGCTGCCTGAGAACACTTGCGCTAACGCATCTGAGTTAACATTTGTCAGACCGATACGTTCAGCCAAAGCCACGTTTAGCTTAACAAGCTCAGGGTTAGGCGACTCAGCGCCCGTGCAGGACACATAAAAACCTTCCAGCTCTTTTGCGTAGCTATTGTCGAATATCAAACCTAGGTCAATCTTGTTACTCATAAAGTGTCCATGCTATCGATAAAGAGAGGGGAAAAGCCTACAGCCCTATAGTTTACTGTACCTCAGCTTTGGCTTTAATACCCAATAATCCAAGCGCTATTATTGGGTATGTCTGAGCTGGATATGCCTGAGCCGAGGGTAACTAGTCACGATCTTTCATATATTGTTTCGGCGATTTACCTAAGGTCTTTTTAAAGAAGGTGATAAAGGCACTGACCGATTCATAACCTAACTCTTCGGCAATACGTTGCACAGACCCACCCACAGCCAATTTTTGCAGGGCAATAATGAGGTGTAACTGCCCACGCCAGCGCCCAAAAGTGAGGCCCACCTCTTGTTTTACCAATCTGGCTAGTGTTCTTTCGCCCATAGCAAACTCACCAGCCCACTCGGCCACAGTACGTCTATCTGCGGGGTTAGCCAGCAGCCTAGATGCGATGGCATTTAATCTTGGTTCTGAGGGAGTCGGAAAGTCAAAGTCCTCGGTCGGCATATTGGTTAATTGCTCAACCAATACATCCACCAGCTTTGCTGTTGGACTATCGGGTAGGTAATGTTGATCTTGAACGGTTAAATACAGTGTTAATTCACGGATCAAAGGTGAAATTGACAGAGTGCAGCTTTTTTGGGGTAAACCGACGATGTCGGGATCGACAAATAGCATACACACATTGGCATCACTAGAGATAAGATTGCTATGAGGCACCTGACTTGGGATCCATGCAGCACAATTGGGGGGTACGATCAAAATGGCGTCGGCCACTCTGCATTTAAGATAACCACTCAATGCCATCACCAACTGACACTTATGGTGTTGATGAAAAGGCGTCTCAGCTTCACGCTCGCCACCACTCACCCTAAGAGAAACCACTTTCTGTGGAAACGCGTCAGAATCAAAATCGGGGAACTGTAGAGACTTAGACAAGGAAATTGACCGTTTTTAGATATAAAAAGTCACTATAGCTCAATACTGCATTAAAAATGAAGCATAAGCTACAGGCAAGTTTACACGTACAATTAAAGGAATACTCAGTGACACAAGTTCACAGCTCTCGCGTAACCAATGGCGCCTTTTTGATATTAGGTGTATTGCTGATCGCGATAGGTCTACGTAGCCCTATTACTGGAGTCGGCCCACTCCTCGAGCAGATGCAGCAACAGCTGAGCTTATCGGCGACTCAAGCCGGCATGTTAACCACCTTACCGCTATTAGTATTCGCATGTTTTTCACCCATAGCATCTAAGATAGGTCGCCGAATAGGCTTAGAACGGGCGTTAATGCTCTCTCTTTTTTGTTTGCTCATTGGCATCACAGTGCGATCCTTCGGCTCACTGACTAGTTTATTTGGCGGTACCTTGATCATTGGTGTCGGCATTGCCATTGCCAACGTGCTGCTACCCAGCTTGATGAAGCGTGATTTCCCTACAAAAGTCGCCACCATCACCTCCATCTATGTATTAATGATGGGCGTTGGCTCTGCGCTGAGTGCTAGTCTGGCCATTCCTATGATGCACCTTGCCGACTCTCTATCCATCAGCTTTATTCCCAACTGGGCCTTTGCACTGGGAGGCATAATTATCTTCCCAATAATCGCTATTTTTGTCTGGCTACCGCAGATAAAAAACCGCACGAAGCCGACTCAAGATACACTTGAGTTTGATAGTCATAGCTATATTTGGTACTCAGCTTCTGCTTGGCAAATCACTCTGTTTTTGGCGCTGAATTCATTTTTAATGTATACCTTTATCAGCTGGTTACCGAGTATTTTAATCGACTCTGGATACAGCCATGAAAATGCGGGGGTTATCCATGGACTATTACAATTGTTCACCGCGGTTCCTGCCATAATCATGATACCTATGATGGCCAAGATGAAAGATAAGCGATTGTTAAGTACTGGGTTAACTTCATTAGTACTCATTAGCATCTTAGGTTTTATCCTGCTGCCCACGCTAGCTATAGTCTGGTCAATGATGTTTGGCTTTGGTGCCGGTGGGGGCTTTATTTTGGCACTAACACTCATAAGCATACGCACTAGCGATCCTCACCAAGCTGCGTCTTTATCGGGTATGGCGCAATGTCTGGGTTACTTGCTAGCGGCATCGGGGCCTGTGCTTATCGGTGCCGTGCATGAAGCGAGCGGCAGCTGGACTCTGCCTCTGCTGATATGTGTCTTCGCCAATGTGCTCTGGATTATCTTCTCTTTCTTCGCATCGAAGAGTGAACTTATCTTATCACCACAACAAGATGAGCTTGCCCAGCAAACATTAGCCCAGCAGGTCTAATATTATTGCAGGGTTAAATCAGTGATGCCTGACTTAACCCAGTTTTATCATTCATTGTTAAAATAAACCTGTATGCTGTGGGCAATGCTATTGCCTTGAAGGCCATTCCTCCTGAAATCCATATTTAATAATTACAACAAAATGCCTCCCTCATGGATCTAGATCATTGCCCAGCTGAGCATCAAAGATGTCTCCGTGTTTTGACTCAACTCGGCATCAGCGAACAACAAGCTAAAGCCGCCCAAAAGCACTTTAAAACCTTAAACGTCCATTCAGGTGAGATCCTTTTACGCCAAGGAGATACACAAACTCACGCTTACTTTATTGATTCCGGCGTGTTAAAAGCTTGCCATTATGCAAGTGCAGGTACTGCATTATCTAAAGAGTTCTATTTTCAACATGAGTTGTGCTTTCTGTATTGCTCCTGGCTGACTCAAGATCCGGCAAAGTATCAGCTCGAATCGATAGAAGATACTGTAGTCATTCAACTGCCATTATTCCTGCTTTCACAAATAGACTGGCAGCAAGTAAAAATAACCTTACTCAGTCAGCAACTCATCTATAAGGAGCAAAAAGAGGAGTTTTTTTTACTCAATACACCAGAGCAGCGTTACTTGCACCTAGTAAAATACCGACCACTTTGGATAAATAAGCTTAATAATATTCAACTTGCCAGCTATATCGGCATAAGCCCAGTCAGCTTGTCACGACTAAAATCACGATTATCCAATTAAGCTGATAATTATCTTGTCACAATTATCTTAAGTTAATTACCTGATTTTATTTTGGCCCTAGCCTAGTGCACCTTAAGTTCGCAAATACGCGAACCTAGACTCTAGATAGGGTATTTATGTCTGACTTTGCTATTTCACAATGTTTAATTGCCATCGCCATTGTATTTGATCTCATCTCTTTTCAATTTAAACAAAAACAGAAAATTGTCGCGTGTTTATGCGTATCGGGAATGCTCATCAGCAGCCACTTCTATCTCCTCGAACAGTGGACAGCAGCGAGCTTAATGTTGCTCGCGTCTATACGCTATTTCGTCACGATTTTTAGTCATTCTAAGCGGATCATGCTGGTATTTTTATCTGCCAGTGTGATAGTTACCTTTTTCACTTTTACAGGTTTACTCAGTGTCATTAGCCTAGTTGGAAATGCTATTCAGACTCGAGCAGCATTTTGCCAAAGAGACCAAAATTTAAGACTGTTGATGATTATCGGGACCTGTGTTTGGCTGCTCAACAATGCACTCGTCGGCTCTTATATCGGTGTATTGATGGAAGTCTTATTTATTGGCAGCAATCTACTCGGCTATTTTCGATTTTATGGTTTCACCCTTTCAAATAAGTACAACCAGACCGAACCTCAAGGCCAACAACATCCATAACTTAAGACACATTCAGCTGCTTTTTGTCAGAAAATAAAATCAGTCTAACTAGTGATTTTAAAAACTTAGACTATGCTTTTGTTAGTTAACTTTTAAGTCTTTTGCTTACTAGCCTTGATATTGCAGCCATGACTTAAAAGTAGACAAGGAGGTTTCGGGTGCAAGAACATGAAAGCAATCAAAACTGCCCCCCCCTTAATTAAACCAGCCCTCCAAGCTTTATGACTTGCTGTCTCGCTCAACTTACACGGTTTGAAGAGATTCATCACAGCATTCGTAAAGGGACTAATTCCAATCGGTATTAGTGCTCATGATTATTCTGGAGTCGGTAATATGTCTAAGTGGTTTAAGTGGTTTAAGTGGAATGTAGGTAAAAAAATTGGCTTAGGGTTCGCATTATCGCTCATTTTTATCGTGATCATCGCCGTAACCTCCTATCAGAGCACTTTGAAACTCGTCGAAACATCACAGTGGAAGACCCACACCCATCAAGTACTTAAAGCCTTAAAAGACGTAATATCAAGCATGCAGGACGCTGAAACTGGCCAGCGTGGCTACCTGATAACAGGTGAAGAGAGATACTTAGAGCCATACTACCTTGCACAACAAAACATTGATCGGGACTTTAAAACCCTCTTTAAGCTCACTCAAGATAACCCCAGTCAACAAACTCGCTTAAAAATACTGGAGCCATTGATCCATGGCCCAAATGGAAAGTTTACAGAGCTAAAACAGACCATTGATATCCGCAGAAACCAAGGCTTCGAGCCGGCTCTCGCAATTGTCTTATCTGACAAAGGCAAGCTCATCATGGATGAGATCAGAAGTCAGATAGATGAGATGACATTAGTGGAGGAGCAGTTACTCGTACAAAGAACCAATGATGCAATCTCAACGGTTGAAAATACAAAAATTGCTATGACTTCTGTATCACTATTAGCCTTGGTTATGCTGACATTCGTAGGCTTTGTTATCACTCGTAATATCGCAGCCCCTCTAGAAAAAATATCCAAAGTAGCCAAGCGAATAACCCAGGGGGATCTGCTGGCGAAAATAGAGATAAACGCTCGTGCTGATGAAGTCGGAATATTGGCAAGAAGTCTCTCAACGATGACTCATTCACTCGCTAAAAACACAAGCTTACTTAAAGAAGCCCTATCAGAGGCTGAAAATGCCAACCAAACAAAGAGTGAATTTTTAGCCAATATGAGTCATGAGATCCGCACCCCGATGAATGGTATTCTTGGCATGTTAAAACTGCTGCAGCACACAGTACTATCGAAACGACAGAACGATTATACGCTCAAGGCACAGACAGCGACGGTATCTTTGTTATCCATTATTAACGATATTCTCGACTTCTCAAAAATTGAAGCGGGTAAGATGACCATTGAAAATGGTCGCTTCGAACTCGAAGATATCATGGGCGAACTCAGCGTTATTTTATCGACAAATTTGCAAGAAAAAAGTATCGAATTACTTTACAACATAGATCCCAATATCCCCACTAGCCTCATTGGAGACTCTCTTCGAATTAAACAAGTTTTACTCAATCTCGCCGGTAATGCACTCAAATTCACGACCAAAGGTGAAATTATCCTGACGGTGCGCATACTAAGCCAGAGTGAAGACCTATTTGATATTGAATTTTCGATATCAGACACGGGAGAGGGGATAGCGGCAAATAAATTAGAGCACATCTTTACCGATTTCAGCCAAGCGGAATCCTCAACCTCAAGACGGTTTGGCGGCACAGGGCTAGGCTTAAGCATCTGTACCCATTTAATCGAACTTATGGGCAGCAAGCTGCAGGTACAAAGCGAATTAGGCCAAGGAAGCCGTTTTTACTTTAGCCTACAAATGAAACAGGGTGACAGCCTAGCTCAAACAACAGGTTCACCTCAGTCCATAAGCGTACTGGTTGTAGATGACTGCGCTATGGTCAGGGATGTATTACAAACAATGGCGCAATCAAATGGATGGCACTGTGATTGTGTGAGTAGTGGCGAAGAGGCATTAGCACGACTCGAACAAGATGATTATCCAGACTACCAAGTCGTACTCATGGATTGGAAAATGCCCGGTATTGATGGCATGGAGACAACTCGGCGCATTCGACAATTTACCGATCTTCAAGGCTGTACTCCTGTTGTGATTATGGTCACAGCTCATGGACGTGAAATGTTAGAAGGCTCTAACGAAGACCGTAACCTTCTTGATGGTTTTTTAATTAAGCCTATTACTAATTCCATGCTGCAACAATCGGTAAAAGAAGCGCTCGACTATGAAGCAAATACTTCAAGCCAGATGATCAATGGAAGCCATCGCTTACAGGGACTACATTTACTCGTTGTCGAAGATAACTTACTCAATCAACAAGTTGCTTTAGAGTTGTTAGAATCTAATGGAGCCAAAGTCACCCTTGCTTCCGGTGGTGTAGAAGGGAAAATGCTCGCATTAGCGGCGGATGAACCTTTCGATGCTATTTTAATGGATATGCAGATGCCTGATATCGACGGTTTAGAAGCCACCCGTCAAATCCGTCGACACGACAGAATGTTGTCAGTGCCCATTATCGCAATGACGGCAAATGCAATGCAGTCAGACAAGGATGCTTGCTTAGAAGTGGGCATGGTGGACCATATCAGTAAGCCTATCGAATTAGAGAACATGCTGATGACGATTCAGCGCCATACAAAAAGTAACTTCACAAATATCGAGATACTCCCAAACACTCAAGTTAATGATACTCAGCATATTTTAGATGCAAAGCAAGCCATTAATCGCTTAAACGGAGAGCGACAACTCTATATTAAATTAATCAGTGTCTTTCGAGATGATTCCCAAAAGCAACTACAAGGGATAAAACTCGGCTTTCAAGAGAATAACATCAAAGTCGCAGCCAACAGTTTACATACCTTAAAAGGTCTTGCTGGAACCATGGGAGCCATTGAATTGCAAGCTATTACCACTCAGATTGAGGTGAATGTAAAACAACTAATAACCGATAAAGACACACCAACTGACTCAATACGCTGGATCAGCAGCATTGAAAATGCCTTAGAGCAGGTATTCACTCAACTTGATATAGAGTTTCCCAATACTGAAAATAAAACGGTTAAAGCGCTCTCTGTGGCGCAATAAGGCTCGTTTACAATCTTGTATGCAAATAAGTATCCTTCATCAACTGCTGTTCTTGTCTAACCCTATGATTAAAAACTATCCATACTGCTGGCTATATCGTTATAGTGGAAATAGATGATTAGTCACCTTTAAAGGAACTCAGATGACAGCAGATGTGAATACGGGTACAGCAAACGTAAATAGAAGCGCCCAGATAAGCTCTGCGATGCCTACAATCCTGATAACTGGCGCATCTAAAGGCGTAGGTGCAGCCTGTGTGCATCAGTTTGCTCAAGCCTTTCCAGATGGAGTGAACCTTGCCCTAGTAGCAAGAGGCTTAACAGGCTTACAAGAGCTTGAAGCTAAGCTAGAACAATATCCCAACGCTAAACTATTAACCCTATCGGCAGATATCGCGTGTCTTCAGGCATGTAAGACCATCATTGAAGAGACGGTTGAAACTTTTGGCAGCATCAATGTACTGATCAACAATGCCGGACTTCACCATCGAGGAGATTTTAGCCAACAAACACCGGAACAGATAGCTGCAATGGTGGATGTAAACCTAAGATCGCCTCTTTATCTATCGGCATTGGTGTTGCCTCATATGCCTCAATCTGGCCCTAAGGCCATTGTTATGGTGGGATCGTTGGCAGGCCGCGCCCCTCTACAGGGCGCTTCGACTTACAGCTCCACTAAGTCAGGATTGAGAGCCTTTACATATGCCTTGAGTGATGAACTTAGGGATAAAAATATCAATGTGGCAGTTGTATCACCAGGCCCCATAGACACCAGTTTTATTATGGATGAAATTGATGAAGTCGAAGATATCGTCTACTCACAACCCATGAGCACGCCTAAACAAGTCGCCGAGGCTGTAGTGAGCCTGGCTAAAGGTAAGCAAACCGAAATTGCCATGCCCTGGTTTAGCGGCAAACTCACCACATTAGGTTATCTTTTCCCCAGTTTTCGCCGCGCAAGTCGCAGCTTGCTCTACCGTATAGGTCGTAAGAACAAAGATAAATACCGTCGAAGGCAGACTTAATATTTCGATCAACACATCTCAGCCAATTTCACACTCATCGACTATATTTAATTCTGTCTGGTTCCATTAAATGTCCGAATATATGTCGATATATTTTAATCAAATACGTACACAGAGGGGCTGTCAGTCTTACCTTATTGGCTGTCATGACACTGGTTCAGCTATTTTAATCGATCCCGAAACCAGTCAAATTGAGCATTACTTAGGACTTCTTAACCATGATGGCCTTAGCCTTCAGTATATTCTCGATACTCACACCCATGCGGATCATTTCTCTGCCAGCAAACAATTGGCAAACATGCTGAAAGTTCCCATCATCATGCACAGTGCCAGTTCAGCACCTTTTGTAAATATGCATGTCGATGACGGCGAGATGATAAAAGTGGGTAAATTACAGTTAACCATAATGCACACGCCGGGTCATACCGCAGACTCTATATCTATCATCATGAAGGACAGAGTTTTCACCGGAGACACCCTACTGATTGGTGGAACAGGAAGAACCGATCTGCCCACTGGAGATCCCGAGCAGCTATACACCAGTTTGTTTAGTGGATTACTCAAACTCGATCCCGAATTAAAAGTCTATCCAGCCCATATCTACTCCCAACGGCTCCATAGCAGCATAGGTGAAGAGTTAGCAAATAACCCCAGACTTCAGAAGCGGAACAAAGCAGAATTTATAACACTAATGCGCGCAGTCGAACTCAACACACCGGAACACTTAACCGAATCCTTACGCACCAACTTAACGGGTGCTAAGTCCGTAGAATGCTTACTCGATGAAGCTAGCAACGACATCACTTTCATCCAAGCCAAGCAGCTGTATATTCATACACAAACCGACTCGAATGAATTTATGATTATAGATGTTCGCGAGCAGGAGGCTTTTAGCCAAGGTCATATCAAGGACGCCGTAAATATTCCTCGAGGTCAGTTAGAGTTTAAGGTGAACGAATTATTGCCAGATCCCACAAAACGTATCGCTGTGTATTGTGAGTCTGGTAGCTTATCGACCTTAGCCACAGCAACCTTAAGAAGGTTGGGCTACTCACATGCTATAGCACTAGAGCAAGGTGTAAATGCCTGGATACAACTCGGTTACCCGCTAATGAAAAGCTCAAATAAATAGATATTTGGCCATCTGTTACTTCGCAAGACATACAATAATTGTTTACTTTTTCCACGCGTGTCGATTATAGTTCGCACGTTCAATATAGAGATGAAATCCGATAATTTTTGTTGAACAGAACAAATACGAATCGTTTATAAATTTAAAAATACACAGGGGTAACAAGTGGCCAAACACAATGAAAGAACTGCCATTATCGAGCATGATAATAAGCGTGGCACAATCAAGGACAATGCATTGAAAGCCTTAGTCACTAGCGAACTTTTCAGGATGCGAGTCGAAAAGCCGAAAAAAGGCAAAGGGTCTTACAACCGCAAACAAAAGGGGCATATGCTGAAAGGCAATGCCCCTTTCGACTTTTTAACCTTCAACGAAATTTAAAATCACCTTCTCAATTCAGCTGAAAAAACTCACTTCCTTCTGAAAAAACCTATCAAAACCTTCATCTTTATTAGCAGTAAATAAATTAGATTTTCAATTGACAGCTCACCTTAAGAGATACACTATCAATGTTCACTTAATCTCCAAATTTAGGAACACGGTTTAGTCCATGCTTTTAACTCAATCTCAAACAAGTCTCCACTTTAAACAGGTATCGACTCTGCTGCGACTCCTCGCAATGGATATCAATACCCGAGTGAATACTTGTGTGTGGCTTAATCAGCCCGCGGATGAGATGGAATAGAAAACTAGCCTAAACCATTACCCAGCCGCAGAAGATAGCAATGCGGCAGATAACTCCCCTTCTCCGCTCCCCTCTCTTCACGGCTTACCACAAATTTGATGACCAAGACTCATGTCTTGCTTCACATTCTTAATGTCAGCAATAAGCGAGGTCCACGATGACAATGCAAGTCCCTGCAACAGTACCCAAGTTGGTTCCTGTAGCCTTTTTATCTGTGGTGTTAATCTGGTCTACCACACCACTGGGGATTGTCTGGAGCAGTGGATCTGTTCACCCGACAATGGCCGTGTTGCTGAGGATGCTTATCGCCTTAAGTTTAGGCTTCATGATCTTACTCATCACTCGCATCCGGTTGCCTTTTAGTCGAGCCGCTATCAAGCTCTATTGTGTATCATCGATTGGCATTGTCGGTGGTATGTTGCTCAGTTACTTTGCTGCCAGATATATAGCATCGGGAACCATGTCACTTATCTTTGGCTTATCACCGTTAATCTCGGGTCTTTTAGCACAAAAGATACTCGGCGAAGATAAGTTTGGACCGATGAAACTTATCGCCTTTACTTTCGCCTTTATCGGCCTTGGAATTGTATGCTCATCTAAGCTGGCATTAAGTGCAGATAGCTGGATTGGTTTACTGCTGATCTTAACCGCTGTATTTCTATTTAGCCTAAGCGGCGTACTAATTAAAACCGTAAAAATAAATATTCACCCCATAGCGAGCACAGTCGGAGCCCTGTTATTTTCAACGCCGCTATTTGTATTTGCTTGGCTGATATTTGATGGCAGCTTACCCATAGAGACGTGGCAGGAAAAGTCACTATGGTCAATTCTCTACTTAGGTGTATTTGGCTCATTAATTGGCTTTATCTCTTATTTCTATATATTGCAAAACCTCAAGGCGAGTACTGTCGCCCTGGTGACTCTAATCACCCCTGTTTTTGCCATGATGCTCGGCGCTACACTTAATGGGGAGGTGATAACCAATGCGTTGATTATTGGCGCTATCTTCGTGATCTGCGGACTTGGCTTGTATCAATTTGGTGACAAGGCCTCAGTCATTGTTAGTCAGAAGTTAGCCAAGAAGCCTTAGAAGCCCTAAAGGAAGTGATAGATTTGAAATTGTTAATCAAGGCTGCTTACTGGCTAAGCAGCTGGTAGGCGTAACTTGCTATCAATAAGATAACGACAATTCCCCCTAATCTGGAAAATACTCCTAACGCCGTGATGAGCTGCCTGGTTTTACCATCTGAGCTGTCTGTGTTACCCGAAGGTTTAACACGTGGATTAACGGCCACACCTTGAATACTGGCATCAAAGGCGTTGAGTTTACTGTCTAGTTTAGTCTCTATTCGAAACAAGATGCAGTCCCCAACCTTTGGTTGCCTGCTCATATGCTTTAGCGCCGAGATCTGAATGGCAACTATCTGTTCACTGGCGGGTCCATGTAAGGTCGCAACATCACTATGCGCCTTATCTGGTTTAATGGATCCTAAGCCTTTACCCTCATCCCAATGGGTTAATTGACCTGTTAATCTGATATTTTGCATATGTGTATCGACTTCTATTCTATTATTCTATCTTTGCCTAGTAATGAGCATAATCAGGTCACAGTCTACGACTATTTTTAATGTCATTCATTGCCTGTAACTTCTGTTGAAACTGACTATCTAACTTGAACCATAGATCTCCGGTCGGAGCGACATCTTTCATCACTGTGTATTTGCCTATCTTACCGATATAATAGCGCGAGAAACGTCCGGCCATAAAAGAGGTTTGGGCATATATTTTGCCATTGCCGACAGAGTTACATTTTATCTTAAATGCCGACGTTTCTGAGATCGAGAAGTCTATGATATCGATCAGCTCTCCTTTGACCTTAATCGACTCTTTAGAAAGGATCTCGAGCATCTCACTGTAGTGAGTATTGCCCTCGCATACGCCAGGGATTTTCACCCAAGTGCCTAACACTTGTGGGAGTAACACCTTATGCGGATCCTGATTATCTGCATTGATATAGAGTCCAAGCCCTGCCCCGCCCACCAGTAAAAAAAGCAAAAAACCAAATACTATTCTCTTGTTATGATCTGCAGCGTTCGACATTCTTTAAGGCCTTCATTTTACTGATCATATGTCACAACACTCTAAAGAGAAATATGAGTATCAAGACGAAATATCAGTTCAGAAAATATCGGTTAAAGTTACCTTATTAAAGGTTAAACATCCATAACATACTGTTAAAAAACGGTTAATCAATCTATTCCAATCAGTGCTAAATATTAAATCCTGGTGCTGTGGCGACATATTATATCCATGAATATAAGAGTTATCAGGTTAATCACGACCAATTAAAGGATAAGTAAGCGGGGAACACTAAGCCTATTAGGCTCTCATTCCCAGCTTAACAGGAGGAATCACTTGGATTTGCTCTATAACTGACGGTCATTAGTTATACCCAAGAATGAAATCCTTCTCCAAATTGATCACATCTTCTGCATTACAGTTAACCTGATTGACCTGCCTCAGCTCATCTCCTGCTAGCAACTTAAGCACGTAGTCGACTCTACAGCGATAAGAGTTTGAGGTCTCATAAAGGTGATGATTAACCTTAAACTCTAACTCTGGCTCAAGGTGTTTCATTTGGTTTGTGATTGGCATAATCGTATCCTCATATTATTCATTTACACCTTATAGAACAGATGTAAAAGCCTAGGCTTTAATAAAGCATATGCCGTGCCAAATAGACTCGATATAAACAGATCACTATAAATAGAGAGTGTTGATTTTGATTTAAAAAGAATTTTTATCTGCAGATCATGATCAAATATCGATACCGATTGAGTCATTCAAGATAAAAAATATTAAAGCTGTTTTATCGATCTCTTTTAATCAATAAAATTTGCGTTTTGCAATGCCTGTTATCATTTTGCAAGCACAAGGCGATTAACACCAATATAGGGATAAAGCTTAATCCTCTAGCTTAGCAATGAATAATCGACTCAAATCTTTACTCCAAAGCTGAATAATCTTACGTGTCTTATCTTTATTCCAGAAACATTTACCAAATAGAATAATCCCAGCCCCTTCAAAATCTCTTCTATCCTGAATATTAAGGTTCGTCAGCAACGCCTCTTGGTAGTCCTCTATCGGGATACCAAGATCACTGCAATCGGCAGGGTTGAGCCAATGCATCTTCTTATCGCTATGGGAAAGGGTTCCCCAGTACATTCGTGGCGCACCATTTTCGGTAGGCTCAGCATCGGCAAAATTAACAAACAGGTTCTTCGCCCGCCAACGATACTTTTTGTCGGTATATACCCAGAGGTCTGACTTAGCTAACTCACTGCCTCTAAGCAGGCTAAGTAGTAATTTTTCTAGCCCTTGAGTCGCCACCCTCGACATGGGTACTTCAGACAGGTCATCAGCTTTTACACAGGCTCCCACCTCAACGGTGTCACTTAACAGCACGTCATTATCGGCGGATATTTGCTTTCGCTTGGGTGTGGGATCAACAGAGGCTTTTTTATCAATGTCATTGGGAGGTATTGATGGCTTTCTTCCCTGAAAACTCAACGGCTGCCTGCTAAAGTCGATCATCAAGGCATCGCTATCTACCAGCTGCTGATTGACCTCGATTGCAGCAAGTTCTTCACGCGCTTTAGCCTTTGAGGGCTTAAACTCCTTGCAGTCGGCATGATGATATCGCGAACCAAAACAGGCTGCACGACCATCTTTGGATGCTTTTCGAAAGTAAGCCTTTTGCTTACACGCAGGACACAGTAACGATTGCCGATACTTCTCTATATCGGCTTCATTGAGTTTCTGAAACTTAAACACAGTATAAGTCTCAGGGCTGGCTTCATCATAAATACAGATAGCATCTAGCATGACACTGCACAAATCCTCTTAGGCTCAATATTCACAACAAGCACTAACTGATTGATGTTTACTGGGCTTACAAGCTAATAACGTGCTTATAAATTACCAGAAAATCAGTGTTGAGTTTCATTAAATTTAAATTTTAGAAAGGATGGTCTACCATCACCCAAGTATTGCTACCTTCATCAGACACTGCAATATCGGTTCTCACCACGAGACCGGCAGCTAAAAATCGCAGAGAGAAACCCGCATCGTACTTAAGGTCTGTGAGTAGCTCACTAGCGCTATACTCAGCGCCCACTCTCCCCGCTTCGACAAAGCCAACAAGCTGAAACCAATCGATTTTAAGAAATTTAAGCCAATTAACATCTTCTATGGGATTGTATTTGAGGGTATATCGATATTCAGCTGAGCCATAAATTGCGGCTTTATCATGAAAACGATTCTGATCATAACCGCGCATACGGTAGAAACCGCCTAACGTCGCCCCTTCATTATAGGGAGCATTGTTTATCACTCTTTGACCACCAAGACCGTCATATTCTACATCCCACGAAGGTGAATACCCTGTCCAGAAGTTAAGCGCCAGAACTCTTTGATGAGCATATTCAGACTCGCCGAAAGAGAAATATTTACTCATATCCAAGTTGATGAATGTCCACTCATTGTCTGAGTCAAGCCAGGCAGCATCATGAGAAACTGATAAATATTGACTGCTACCAGTAGAGGGGTTGATTGAGAAATCAGTATTATCATGCAATATCCCCAATTCAATCGCATGAATCGTTCCATCCAACTCCCCCTCTTCAAACTCAAAACTTTGATAACGGTTAAACTGGCGTAGAACCACAACGGTCGCACCATGTTTAAGGGGATTCCAATCCCCACCACTGGGCTCCGAAATTAGCAGTCCATTTTTTAGCTGGTACTCTACCAAACCTTTGTCTGCCATGGCGCCAATGGGTAACGCATATTCAAGCTTGATATCAAACCAGTTAGATGAACCATCGGCTTCAAGGTATTGAGTGTTATCTGAGTTATTACTGCCAGGAAGTGGCATTGATACGGGGATGAACTCTCGTGCTCCTCCAGCATAAGCCCGCTGCTTGGGATAATAGCCCATCATGCCATAGACGCTTAAATAGAAGCGTTCCGTGCTAGGAAGAAGGAAGTTCCATACACCACCACCAGCGGCATTACTAACATCACCACCAAATACAGTTCCGCCTATGGTCATTTGGTCTTGGTAATAGCCATTTAGCATGCCACCGACACCAAAGTTTAGTCCCATTGATTCAGAACTAAACAGATAGGGCAGCACCAGACTCTCTTTAACTCTATCGGGCGACTCGGCTCGATTGACCGAGGTTTTCACATTCGCTGCTGGGGCTGCATGTGCGGTGACATTTAATATTAAAAATAATAAAGCACAGAGAGAGACAAAAAAGAGAGGGAGTTGCTTCATTGGAGTCGGGTTCCATCGGCTTTTGGCATTAAGCCATTAAAAGACAATAATTAAATGTACTCCGCACATACTAGCAAAGCTGTTACAGCATTGTAGCATTAAGTTAAGAAGACTAACTCAAGAAGACTAACTCAAAGGGGTTATTCCCGAATAGAAAGAGTGACCATCACAGGGGCGTGATCTGTACTCTGGCTATCCGTTTCAAACCTGGGATTGATTAAATGGCGATCATAGGTTTCATAACGACTCACTTCAGCCAAACTAAGATCATTTTTCGGATCAAACTCACTCGACAATAAAATATAATCGAGTACCGACCCCTTAGCAAAATAGTAATGCGTCGCCGCTCTAGCCTGCCCAGATAAACTATACTTTCCCTCTTGATATAACTCATAGCCATCTTTTAATCGGTAGTGAGCCAATTGATGCTCGACCCTCCCTATCGCCCCCAGACCCAAGATTGTCTGTGGTTTAATTCGTGTATCCACAGAGGTTAAACCAGCCAGTACACCATCACTGAGTAGATCGTTAAAGTCGCCCATCAAGATCGCAGGCTGTTGCGTCTCGCTTCGCCTTGATACCATGGCATAACGCAATAATACCGCCTCACTACCACGCTGAATACTCGATCCCCACTGTCCCAGCACTTCTACAGCCAAGGCTTGCCCTGTATTATGCTCAGTGTGATGTAAACTAGAAACTGTCTCAGCCGAAGAAGCAGCGAACTCATCTATAGAGAATAATGGGCGCTTAGATTTAAAGTGCACGACATAGCAATCACATAGGCCTAGCTTTGGCAGTTCTATCGTTGCTCTTAATGGACTACGACTGAATTCAAAACCTTCACTTAATCCCATTTTCTCCGAAAATAGCTTATCAGCCTTAACCGAAACGGCCTCTTTAATCGGATAACGTGAAGCCAGCGCCACCACAGGTTTACTATAAATAAAACCATCGACGACTTGAGGGGAATCTAATACGCTGAAGTAACCCAATCCACATCGCTTAGTCAGCGCCTCGAGTTCAATTGGGCTAAACACCTCCTGAAAACCTATCACATCGGGTTGATGCTCATTAAGGTATTTTTCGATCCAGTTTAACTTTTTCAACCATTGCTCCTGAGTATAGATATTATCGAATTCATAGAAGGCATCAGGAGGTGCAATGAAGTTAAACAGATTGAAGGTGGCTATTTTTATTTGAGAATGGCTGTCTGTAGCAATAAGTGACAAAGGTGAACCCAGTAATTTCGAATACTCGTTAGAGGTTATACCTAAAACAGCTTTTATCCATCATATATTTCGCTTTAACACTAAGAATAATTTTTATAATATTAGATTTAATGTACTTCAATCACACCCTTATCTTAAGATGTTAGAGCTAAAGCATTTCCCAGAGTAGAATCCGCTGACAATTGATTTATTACTTACCCGTTAGCTCCATAACCGTCTAAGGTAAAAATGCAAAACACTGCGATTAACCGTGTTAAATCAGCTTTTCTTGCTGGGATTTGGGCAACATTGATCAGCATCAGCCTAGGATTCGGCTTTAAAATCTGGCTAGCTCAGTGGATGGCTAAAGAAGATTTAGCCCTGTATCACACCATCATAGATATCATCTCTTTGTCTCTTATCTTGATGACAGGTTTTCGCTCTTCCATGGTCGTAAGCTACTCTCAAAACCAGAATGATAAAGATATCACCAATATCTTCCGCTACAGCCTAATCACTATGGTTTTATTAACTTGGGGAATCGTCTTACCTTATATCAAACACCAACTCAATATCGATGTAGAGTACTTTCATTTAGTCGGTATTATTCTAGGGATGGGGTTTAAGGTCTATTTCACCAACCAGATAGCCATGTATCGTATGTATGCTATCTCTAATAAAGTCACTTGGATGGAGCCCTTAACTCAGATTTTCGTCTTCTTTATCTGTTTCACTCTTATGGCACAAACAGCCATCTCTTCGCTGTTTTTTAGTATGATGATCTCCTCTACTACGATGGCAGCGTACATGTTTATCAATAGACGGAAACAGATTGCCACAACCCCGTTTGACTCTGTAAATATGAACCCCAACTTAGTCAACTTTGTAAAGAAAAGCTTCATTGCTTCACTCGAAGCGGGTGCCAGTATCTTGATGATTTATATCACCGTATTGTTAACTATTGCTCATTTTAGCATCGAAGAGTTAGGCGATTTCCAAGTCGTTGTCAGACCATTTATTACTTATCTCACCTTGCTATTTGTGTTCCCAATCTATCGATTTGTATTTCCCGAGTTAGCAGTCAGTGTACGACAAGAAAATTTTGCACAAATAAAACAAATTAAACACTGGGTTTATAAATTAGCCATTCTGGTTGGTGCCAGCTTCTTTATCAGCATGCTGCTATTTAGCCACCAAATCGTCGGCTGGGTGTTCCCACCTCAGTATGAGAAGGCAGCTCCAGTGCTGATGCATTTCTCAATGTTCTTTGTCTTTATGATCCTCAATGCCTATCAACTCGCTTTTATTAAAGCACACGGCTTGTTTACTCAAAGCTTGATGATCAGGATCTGTGGCGTATTAGCATTAATCGCTAGCTACTATTTTTATAGCAGAGTGACTGATAATGTCGTCGCGGTGACACTAGCACTAGGCACTGGTTACCTCTTGATGTTTATCATCTCAACCTTTGTAGAAAGGCAGATCCATAAGGGGAAATTTGTCGTTACGACTTAACACTAACCGCAACTCGACTCATCTTGATCAAAGCACACGGCTTGTTTACTCAAAGCTTGATGATCAGGATCTGTGGCGTATTAGCATTAATCGCTAGCTACTATTTTTATAGCAGAGTGACTGATAATGTCGTCGCTGTAACACTAGCACTAGGGACTGGCTACCTCTTGATGTTTATCATCTCAACCTTTGTAGAAAGGCAGATCCATAAGGGGAAATTTGTCGTTACGACTTAACCAGAAAGTGATAATCCGACTAAAATGATTTAAACACCCCACGGCATATCGATGTAAACTCTGACTAAGGAATCGTTATTCCAGGGCAAAATCGGCAAATAGTCAGGGTCATCTAAGGGAACCTTGGCATAGGGGTCTAAATTGTACTCCGTATGCTCAACACTCATGACAAAAACACTATCCTCAACCCATGAGTTCGAGTCATAGCTCAACACCATGCCATAACGGTTTTCTAGCCATTCACTGCCATCGCTCCAATGCTGAATTTTAGCAGAAAAGTCAAAAGAACTGCCTAACGAGATCCGTGTATCGACCGCCAGCGTGTATGCGCCAGTTTTATTTTGAAAATCTTCACGATCGTAACCACGCATTCTAGGCACATCATCATCAATTTCCAGAAAATACAGTCCCGCGCCAACCTTTGCAGCAACATCAAAAGCACTCGTGTTAAACGCATAACCCAAAGCAGGCATCACTTTAAACTGCTTCTCTACCGAACTAACCGTATTGCGTCGATCCGCTATCTCTACTTCCCAATTTAAATGACTGGTTTCTGAAATTTCAAACAATGGCCCAGTAGCTAAAAACTCAGAATCAAACCAAAGCGGTATATGATCAGGATCGAGCTTATCTTTATCATGATCAATAAACACATCTATCGAGCCTGTTAATAAAATATTCGACTCGGTTAGATGAGCAAGCGAGAGAGCCGCCCCAACACCTAAAGTGTGAGAATCAGCCTGTTCGACAATAATATCATGACCGCCGAAAGCGATCCGCCAATCCAATGCCTGAGCATTGAACGAACTCGCTAGAGATAGACACGCTACAGGGAAAAGCAGTGGTTTTATTTTCAATTTCATATTGCAACAACCTCTTATACCTATTGGTATTAGACACCATGGCAAAACAATCTCACCAGGCAAGCGTTAATCGAAAGTTCACTTCTGTGGCGCTTTAAAGTCAATAACATCGCCTGTTTTTGAGATGGGTAAGTCTTCGACACAAACTCTGTTCTTCCCCAATTCTTTTGCTTGATATAAGAGGCGGTCAGCTTTGGCTGTAAAGGCGATAGGATCACAATTCAATGTAGGAAAAGTACTAATAGCCCCGATACTGATAGTCACGAATTCAGACACGCTTGATGGCTCATGAGGAATTCGAAGTTTTTCAATATTCATTCGACATTTATCTGCGAGTAAAGCTGATTCGTTAGTATTAGGCAATAAAATAACAAACTCCTCTCCTCCATATCGAGCAACGAGATCAGTATTACGACTTGTGGTGCAGCTCAGTGCTTTAGATACATCTATTAAGCATTGCTCTCCCGCTAAATGGCCATATTGATCATTGAATAATTTAAAGTTGTCGATATCGATTACAATCAATGACAATCTGGTATTCCCTCGTATCGCTCTTTGCCATTCTTTTGAAAGCTGCTGATCGAATCGGCGTCGATTAGCTATCGATGTAAGACTATCAGTATAAGACAGCTCTTCCAGAGCCAACGAGGCTTCATTGAGGGCTTTAGTCCTATCTTCAACCTCTATGCTAATCAAAGAGCTACGACGGGTGATCGCATAAATATAGCAAGCCCCAAGTAAAACAAATAGCATACCCAAAGCACTAATTAAAAAGGGAACTAAACTTCTTCTTTCGGCAATATAGCCTAATGTAGGACTCGTAACTAACGTCCATTGTCTGCCACCAAAACGTCTCAATGGCTTACTATAAGTCAGGTGCAGCTGTGTATTATCTTGGACCTGCTCAGGTGAGAAGTTAATGTAAAGCTCCTCAGCCTTAATCGCGGTATTATCGATCAACTTTAAATTTATACCTTGCACGTCGGTATACTTGATAGCAGTCTCAAACATGTCACCAATTCTGTACACTCCGAGAACAAAGCCTCGTAGCTTTTCACGGCGTTTGACTAACGTCGTTGGAGTGCCTTCATAAGTGGGCATAAATACCAGGAAGCCTTTCTGGTTAGAAACTTCTTGTACTAACGTAATACTAGCAGTGGCCAGTGAAAGATCGAGATCCCGTGATTTATCTATTATTGTTTCTCGTTTAGGGTTTGAAGCAAGATCAAACCCTACTGCAACTTCATTGCCCTCCAACGGCTCCACGTAATAAACGGGAAAATACTCACTGCGCTTAGCAGCCTTCACCATGCTTCCTTGAAACTCTCGTTCGGTAAACTCAAAATCTGGATATTTCTGTCTTTTCAATGCCTCAAATGTCTCGCGCTCGTCGTCACTCACTCTAGGGATCCACTCTAATGCCTGAATATTCTGATGCCTAACAAGAAAACTACTCGCTAACTTTTTAAACTCAATTTCAGTCACATTATCTGAGCTATCAAACAAGCCTTTAACTGCGTATAGCACCTCTAAATTAATGAGCAATTCTCGCTCAAGAGCAGCCGCTTTATCATCGACATCTCGCTTAAAGTCTAACTCTATGGCTAAGGTTTCATTTTGATAGAAGCTGTATCCAACTAAACCTGAGAGTGTCATTCCAACAAGAATGGATAGTAGAAGAACATAGTTAGATAAAATATTAAATGAACGCACGATTATCTCTCAATACTCAAAGGAAGGAGAACAAATAGGGAGTAGGCTATTTCAGCCTTAGTCAAGGCCACACTCTGCTTTATCAAAATCAATGAAAAAAAGCCTTAAGCAATCTGCTAAAAATCTAAACTATATTAGATAACTTTTTCATGAAATTATCATTTTTAAGCCATAATGCCGAGTCTAAATTTAATTTGAAAATTGCTATACCAAGAAACAAATCGTTACGAAAAGAGTAAATATCTCTTCTTAGACTAGTTCTCACGATAGAAAAATCAAATGTTACAACTGTGTAACTCACCTTAACACAATGCTTTCCATCAAACTAAGCTAAGTCTAAAGAGACGATTAAAATGTCATTTTAGAAACGTGAAACACTGGGCTAGATTGGTCATTAGAATAATCATCCTTGTATAGTTTAATATCAATAACATAGTCTGTATGCTGATAACATCTACTAGCGCGTTAAGCATGGTCACTAATTCAGGATGAATACCCATATGCTATTTGATAAGAATCCAACATCTCTCCCTGTAAAAAAAGAGACCTATGGCGATGCTAACCTTAGTGATATCAAGGGAGACAACCCACTTATATGGCCGCTACTCAGCTTACTTCAAACCTCAAATCGAAGCTGGAAAGTTCACCACCTTGCAGCGGAACTAAAATCCAAAGGCCTAATGCAAGATCTCGATAGCGATCAACAAAAAGCACTCTTTAAAACCAATTTTTTACTTATGAATGCATTATTTGAGCTACAGGAGATGCTTTTACCGGATCACTGGTTGCAAGTTAAAGCAATGGAAATTCAAATATTTCGCATCCTGCCACAAGATCTGATAGCCAGCTTAAAAATAGATGATGCATTGAGAGATTATTACCTTAACTGGCTCAATTACGACACTTGTCCCAATATCATTCAGGAGATGCTTGAGTCTTTCTGGAATCGATACGAAGAATACATTGGTACCAATCCCAATTTAATGCACAACAGCCAGGCATTGTCCGTATTTGAGTTAGATGGAAACGCAACCGATAAACAGATACGTAAGCAGTGGCGTAAATTGGCCTTGCTCTGGCATCCGGATCGTCCCAACGGGGATGCTGCTCAATTCCGAAAAGTTTGTGAAGCGTGGCAGACTTTACGAGAGAAACATTAAAAGATGCTCAAAACTCTTACTTAGATCACACATCAAACACTGATCCTATGAGTTAATTCAGTCATAATTAAGCATTAGCTTTTATGCTGGATTTATTAGGCGCCGTATGACGTATTGTCGGCTTTAGTCTTTAAAGACGCAGCCAATACTAAGGTCATCTTAAGCCTGTCACCTTTGAGGATAATCAATTGATTAAACACATAGCATTAGCGTTAACTTTGGCCATAGCCCCATTAAGTAGTTTTGCAGCACAATTTGTTGAGGGTAAACATTTTACTCAAATCGCTGAAAAAGCCAGCGCCCAGCCAAAGCTCACTGAATTTTTCTCTTTTTACTGTCATAACTGCTACAACATGGAAAAGCAGTATCTTGGTGATATCAAAGCTAACTTAGATAAAAACATTACCTTCGATGGTAAACATGTCGACTTCATGAACAGTGATATCGGTACCGAAGTGATGCGCTCACTCGCGGTTATACAAGAGTCTGGTGCTGGTGAGAAGATGACTCACGCCATGTTTGCAGCGATTCAGGGAGATGAAGGAGCTCATGGTCACGATCATGATCACGGCGCACATGAAGAGCCTGAGCTAAATAATCGTGATGATATTAAAAAAGTCTTCGCTGATAATGGTTTCGATATCAGCAAATATGATGCGATTGCCGATAGTAAAGCCGTTAATGATAAAATTGACCTATGGCGTGTACAGCAAAGACAGTTCCAAATTCAAAGTGTTCCAGCCTTTGTTGTTAATGACAAATATGCTGTCAACATGAGCTCTATCCGTACTCTTGGTGAGCTTATTGACCTCATCAATTACTTAGCGGTAGAGCATAAGTAATTTTGGTTTAAACACCCATAAAAAAGGCCTCATTGAGGCCTTTTTTTATGTCTAATGTATGATCTCAATTGCTCGAATAAATCACACGGAATGGAGTAACTCTCTCCACCTGAGTAATAACGAAGGCCAAGCTTGAGCCACTAGCTCTCTTTGATGTTGACTCAAACCATAAACAAATCCATTTTTCACATCTTGAGCTTGTCGCTCCTCTATACTGCTGATCTGTTGTCTTATCGCTATCTCTAAACACTCTTCAGTTAACTCATCGAGCACGATAGAGTGAACATCTTTGTCCTGATGTGTCGTTTCATTCGCTGAGTTAAGGTTAATTAGCTGCTCTGTCAGCCCATCGATATTATTTGCAATCACCACCTTACCCGCAGCTAGAGACTCCTGACACGTCAACCCAAACGGTTCCCAACGAGATGGAATAATCACAAGGTCACATCCGTTTAGAAAATGAGGAACATCTTTAATCTCATCGACGAAGGTGACTCTCGAGTCTCCTTCGTTATCGTGTTCGGCTAGTGCTCGCAGTTCTAGTTCTAGTTCTTGCTCTCCACTACCCGCAATTCGTAGTTCAAGCTTGTCAGTCTTAACTGCTGCGATTGCTCTAAGCAGGATATCGAAGCCCTTCTGATGATGTAATCGTCCGTAGGCACCAATAACTAATGGCCAGGAAAATACGTGATGATTAAGAGAGGTAAGCGCATCTAATGATTTGGCCTGCCCAGTAATAAAGAGCTTATCCTTACTCACTAACCTTAACTTGAGTAACCATTTCCCCTGAGCTTGTGAGACAGCTAGCACCTTATTCATAAGGCCATAATACAACTTAAGCATCATCAAAAAGCGCCATTTTGTCTTCACCTGATGCAAGACAAATCCTTCACTATAATGATGTTCCTGATAGAGAATAGGTATACCTAAGTTAACCAGTTTCAACAAAGCCATAGCCGGGAGTTTTTGCCAAGAAGCCGCGGCATGCAAGCAGATAATATCAGCTTGATACCTAACAGGTTTCCAAGCCTTTAAGTTGATATGATAGATCTCGAAATTAAACTCTCGATTAAGGCTAGAGTGACACAAACCCTCTACGGCTAATTTGACGCCCCCCAATTTTTGATCATCGATAAGATGAATAACTTTAGGTTTCAAAGGCACCTCCTTGGCCACAAAAGGAACGAGTTTAGATCAATTTCTAATGAAATCTAATAGATGTAGACCTGCACAGATAATATGGATCAGAATGAATCCCATAAATCCTTGGGCAAATACTATGTGGTTGCTACGCCAAAATAAAGCATCGGAACTCCCTTGTAAGCAATACCAAAGCACGCCAGTAAAACCTACACCAACTAACAGTAATATTCCAATCCCTTCAATAATGCTGAATAGCCCACGCCCACCAGCAGCAGGTAATTTACCTTTACATAAACCGGATATATCTTTTATCAAGTGAGAAAAGTCTAAAACTAGCCAAGGGAAGAATTGGCGCCATTTCCCCTTTATACAATTAGACACTAACATGCTAATGGATAGCCCTGCGGCCACTAACCCTAGATAAACATGTAAATAATCCCAAATAGAGGCGCTGGCTCTTAAGCTACGTCCCATCATAATCCAACTGCTTGTCGAGATAAGAAATGCAGACAATAAGATGATTAACACATGTTGATATTCAACGAGTGTATTAGTGAGCTTAGCTAAAAATGTAGACTTTTTTGACATATAATCTCACTTAAATTGGTATTCATACCTATTCCATTAAATTTACGACCAATTCAGAGCTCTCTCAGGACTATTTTAATGGAACAGGTATAAGTCAGAGCTGATGCAACTGCTCAGCAAATTGTTCGACTTTTTTCCAATCGGTATATTCGACTTTGGTTTCAGCGTCCGTCGGCCCTTTCGTCATCCACATAATAAAGCGGATAATATTTCTATCTAAGCTGTTATAGCCTTGATAATCTAGGTTGCCACCGAATACTTGCAGTAAATCTGGCTGCCATGGTGTTTTACTCAAAAAGGCTTGCATATAGGGGTTAGTCTCAGGAGTATCTTTACCCGGCTTGCGAGCCACTAAGCTGACAGAAAAAAAACTGGTCGCTTTACTTGTTAATATCTCGATATTGTTTGTAATGAAATCATAGACTGCAGGTTTATGTTTACCATGTCGAATGCTTGCACCTATGACAATTTTATCATAATCGGCTAATTCAACCTGTTCACCGAGTGTGACGAGTGAAACCTGATGGTTTTCGATCATTAGTCGCTTCGCGATGAAGTCTGAAATTTTTCTAGTTTGGCCATGAACGCTGGAATAAATAATCAAGATTTTGCTCACTCACCCCTCCAAAATATACATAAAACGAATATAAACATAGTAATGTAAATATCAAATTTTTTACTTGAAACAGATCACGAGGCATCAGAGCAAACACACAGATACCTTTACCTATATCACAAATTATTATCTTAGATATTTAATTAGGGGTATAACACAATATAAAATGCGGAGTGTTCAGAAAGTAAAACGCGGAGCAATGAACTCACTCCGCGAGGGGATATATACCGTTAAAGCGAACTTTACAATGACATCAGGAAGGCAACCACTTGATCTCGCTCAGTCTTGCTCAAGTTCATAAATGCATCACGGCTATTTTCACTTTCGCCACCATGCCATAAGATAGCCTCTTCCATTGTTGCTGCACGGCCATCATGTAAGAAGCCAGCTTGGGGGTTCACAGTTTGAGTTAACCCTATGCCCCAAAGAGAGCGAGTACGCCACTCATTGCCATTTGCCAAGAAGTCAGGACGCCCATCGGCAAGATCTTCTCCCAAATCATGCAGTAACATGTCAGTAAATGGGTATATGGTCTGGCCCTTATGCCCATCAATCATCGCCGTTCCACCGATATCACCCGATGATTTAGTGACAAAGCTTGCTTTATGACAACCAGTACAGTTGATCTCATCGAACAAACGAGCGCCTTCACGCACATTTGGATCATCCACATTGCGCCTTGCCGGAACCGCCAAACTTTCAGCATAAAAAACAACTGAATCACTGAATGCTGCATCAGCCTCAGGATTGCCATTTTCATCTTCACCAGTATCGGTAAAGCCTGTACGTGTTAGATAGCTATCGTGTAATGCTGTACCGACAACACTCTCATCAGGGAAAAGCGGATTAGTAATGCCGATATCTCCACGAAGCGCTCCTAGGGATTGCACGCGAACACTTGGAGTATTAGCCTTCCAACCAAAGCGACCTAGAGAAACAGGATGTTCATCACCAGCCTGGGCCTTCACCGCATCAAAAACGAAGTTTGCTCTACCTGAGATCTTGTCTCCATCAGCGTCGTTTTCATCGACTAGCGCCAGAATGTCGGCTTCAGGGATCGCTTCTAATAAACCTAAACCGAAAACAGGCATACCATTTCGCCATCCCATCAATACATCATCTTGAAGCAGATCTGATGTAACGTTCACACTCCCCTTAGTTTCACCCGGTGCATCATAGGGGTTTTCAACATCAAACAGCGGCTTCTTCAGTGTAATGCTACTGCCATCTGGGTAAGTCACTTCTTTAGTTTCATAAGAGAGATAGACATCGGCCTGACCACCAAAAAGATTATCTTCCCAATCGGCACGGGCTTTTAGCACCCCTCTATGGAAGAGTTGGCCACCGAAGTTAGGCACAGCAATGGGCGCACAGTAATCATTCGCCGCATTTCCTTCAGTACATGGCTCAGCAGGAGCCTTACTGATCCGTAAAAATATCCCAGACGCAGAACTCAATTTAATGCGTTCTTGTCCTGCAGGTACAATAGGGGTTGAGTTACGCCCGTCACGCTGGTGACAAGAGTTACAATCTGTATTGTTAAATACAGGGCCTAAACCATCGAGATCGGGATGCTCTTGGTTAGGTGCAGTTGTAAAAGCAGTTTCAAAGCTAAGATCACCCTCTAGGTGATGCTCTAGCTCGGCTTCAGTCAAATTTGGCGCTGGTGTTGAGAATCCATGACCAGACTCAGAAGCATCGTATGTTGTTGTATCACCGCCACTGGCAGTCATATCGGTATAGGCTGGGTAAACTTTTTTATCAGGCTCACTCGTATCATCACCTGAACCACCACAAGCACTTAATCCTAGGCATATGGCAAACGCTAAACTGGTATATCTATATGTCTTCATAATCATCATCTCACACTGCAAGAGTTCATTCAGTTAATCTCTATCCTGAAATTTACTGCTTGAAACAGGGTACTCACAAATAAAAAAAGGAGGCCGTTCCGGTGCCTCCCTTTGATTTATCTAGTCAAAACTTATTAGCTAGGGAGTAATACCAATCGCTATTATACTTTCCACTCATTAAGCAAAGGCAGTATGTCTGTCTCTAGGCTAGCTTGCAGCTTAGAGAGCGCATCAATAGCAGTTTGCACCCTTACACGAGCATCAGCATCTAAGATTGCCTGACGGAATGGCATGTCATTTGAACCTGAGATAGCTTGAATCTTGATAATTGCATCATCGATTTCACTACCGATACGTGAAGCGAGTACTGAGTCTGCCGCATTAACGAAATCAACCAAGCCTTGCTTGTCTGCTGCACCAGTAAACTCACCTTGATAGACATTACGTACGCCAACAATGTTGTCGCTAAAGTCAGTGAGTGAATTCCAAGAATACTGAGATTCAACTTTTGACGTATCAGCGGTATCGATTGATGTACCGAACGGATCAGCAATTTTACCGTTACCCACTTCATCTACGATGGCTATCATGCCGTTAATCAACTCTTCAATCACACCGACTTGAGAAGCATAAATAGTGTTCCACTCTGTTCCTGGATTCTTAACAAACTCACCATAGGCATTGCTACCGGTTTGACCGTCATGGCTTATCTGCCATGCATCATCCAGCGTCTTAGTGTAATCACGGAATACTTCAGCCAAGCCCATTAGGTAATCAGCTTCTGCAGAAGTTAAATCAGCAATGGCTTTCTCATTATCTGCAACACCGTCACCAAACAGTAGGTATTCCATAGTATGGAAACCTTGTACATCATCGTTCCAACCTTTAATGGTGTCAGCATCAAACCCTGAGCCGCTAGCCAATACCGTCGTTAGATCGGTAGTATTTAGTGGCCAGCTATCTAAATGTGGATCGATACCTAACGAATCAACAGGGCCAAAGATATGTGATTCACCTTGCTCCCAAGGCAAACGAGCCGCTTTCCAAGCGACTTGTGCAGCGAGAAGATTTGCTTGAGTTGGATCATTGACTAAGGTTTGAGCCGCAAGCAGCATCTCTTCGCCTTTCGTCGCTAAAGCAGCGTAGCCACTCACTATCACATCGTCAGTTAAATTAGTGATCATCTCAGTTGCTGCAAACTCAAAACCTGTTTCAGGTTCAGGATCTGGTGTACTTGAATCGTCACCAGAACTACCACAAGCGGCAAGGGTTGCAATAAGCGCGAAAGCGACAGCTGAGTACTTAAAGTTGTTCATGTAAAGCTCCATTTTTACGTCATAATAACTTGCATCCCCACTGCTTATTTAAGCAGCGAAAATGCGTTAAATTGGCTGTTATAGCGAGAATTGATAACCCACGCCTAAGGCAAAAAAGTTGGTGTCAGGAATTGATGAAACGGCAACTTGATGAAGGCCGACCTCGGCTTTTATCACAATTTCAGGAATGGGGAAGTAGTTAACTCCGACACTTGTCCATGTGTTTTCATAGCGCTTTGTCGCCGTCCCCGTTTCCACTTCTGCCAATGGGTTTGAATAATCGATATTGGCAAAAATAGTAATTGGAACTGGTGTGAATTGACCTAAATCGACGCCTGCTTCAACAAAGAAAGCTTCAGATTTAGATCCTAATTGAGCAAAGTTACCTGGCTTGAGGCCTGGCGTGGTTTTGTTGGCTTGGGTGATTGCATCAGCATCGCTAAGCGTACCGTACATGTACTGACCACGTAGTATCCAAGGGCCCTCAACAAAAGCTGCAGCGACAGTAGCAATACTGACCGTGCCATCACCTTCGACCTTGTTACTCTTATTTCGATTTCCTGTGGTATTACCATAGTAGTAAGACACACCGACCGCAGTGCCCTGCTTGAAGCTGCCATAATCTAGACGTAGCGCGTAAGCTAAGTCATCGGCATTCACATGCTCAAAACGCGTTTGATGGCCAGAAGCAACCCAATCATAAGTGCGGAAATATTCCGAATTTAAGCCACTGATGACCTGTGCTTGATAATGGAAATTTGCAAGCTCACCAAATACTCCGACCCCCATCTCGTTCCAAACAGCCGGCACCATAGCTGCTTCACTACGGTGGCGCTGAACAGTAAGATATTGATTTGGTTTATGAAGCATACTAGACAAACCGACAGGAAGATGAATGCTACCGAACTTAACGCCGATGGCATCGCTTGGACGATATCTTAATTGAGCCTTCTCAACGATAACCTCACCGCCCGCTTCAATCTCAGATTCAAACTCACCAAACTCATCAAAACCATCATATTCGAGTGAAGCACCTGTACCACCGTGTTCATACTCGATCTCAATTTCCATATCCCATTCGTCAGTAAACTGATAACCAAACTCTGTGACAATTCGCTCTAGATCGAAACGGTTACGACGCTCTGGATTTGTATCTTGAACATTTTCAAAATACTCATCACTGGTAAAGTTCATGCTGCCGTAAGATTTAAATGAAAACTTGCTAAACATACTCTCCAGGTTTTGCTGCTTAGTCGTCGCAACAATTTCAGCCTGCTTGTCTTGTGTCTCTTTTTGCTCTTTCTGTTGAGCAGCAAGAGCCGCTAGATCTTTTTTAAGCTTATTAAGTTCAGCCTCCTGCTTAGCAATTGCCTGCTCTAATAGAACAGGATCCGTTGCAGCAAAAGCACTGGTACAACTAAAACCAGCGATACATAGCGCCAGTAAACTTAACTTTGTTTTCATTAATCTCTCCACACTGATTAACAGCAGCCCCCTAAATTTGTCAACAACCTACTATAAATGAAAACGATTTGCATTAAACTTTACATTTAGCTTTGCAATACAATTTACATCACATTTACATTCGTGAACACTAATATTACGTGTGCAGCGTGTAGAGTGGATTTGTTTTGAGGACTGAGAGATAAAGCATTAATACTAACAAGATAAGAAAAAACTCATGTAAACTGAGTGTTAATTTCACACTTAGCCACTTAGCCTCTTGGCCTTTTAGGTCGTTGCATGGATGATCAATGCCTTATAACTCCTTAGCGTTATCAATTTATCTTCTCCTGCTAATAAGCAAGAGTTGGAGCCAGTTATGAACCGTAAAAGTCCGCAAAATTTACTGCTTTGGATGACTTTTATCATGTCGCTGGTCTTCTCTGTATGGCAAGTGTTACTCAATAACTTTGTCATCGAACGCGCCCAATTTACCGGTGTTGAGATTGGTATTTTACAGAGCCTACGTGAAGTGCCAGGCTTTCTGGCTTTTACTGCTATCTTTGTACTCTTGCTAATTCGTGAGCAGAGCTTCGCTTTACTTTCTTTAGCTGTGTTATCTATTGGTGTCGCTATCACCGGCTATTACCCTCAAGTGCTAGGGCTATACATCACCACAGTATTGATGTCTGTTGGCTTCCATTATTTTGAAACGGTCAATCAATCCCTCACCCTGCAATGGGTCGACAAGAAAGATACTGCAGGATTTCTTGGAAAAGCACTGGCTTGGCGCTCCGCAGCCGCGCTATCAGGTTATGCCAGCATCTGGGTGGTGATGACCTGGCTAAAGCTCGATTATGTGTGGATGTATGCATTAATTGGCTGCTTAGGCCTAGTCATGGTGCTAACCATCACCTTATATTTCCCCAGGTTCGATGTGGGCGAAGTGCAGCATAAAAAAATTATCTTAAGGAAAAAGTATTGGCTCTTTTATCTGCTGACCTTCTTTTCGGGAGCAAGACGCCAAATATTTATGGTCTTCGCAGGCTTCATGATGGTCGAAAAATTTGGCTATAGCGTCAGTGAAATCACCGCCTTATTCTTAATTAACTATGTGTTCAACTTGCTATTTGCGCCGGCTATTGGCCGCTTTATTGGGCGAATTGGAGAGCGTAGAGCCCTGACTATCGAGTACATTGGTCTTATTATTATCTTTGTCAGTTATGCCTGGGTACAGCAACCCGAAATAGCGGCTGCACTCTATGTTATCGATCACTTACTCTTTGCTATGGCCATTGCGATAAAAACCTATTTTCAAAAAATTGCCGACGGTAAAGATATTGCGGCAACCATGTCGGTGAGCTTTACGATTAATCATATTGCCGCCGTAGTGATCCCTGTATTACTTGGACTGCTTTGGCTCCATTCACCACAGGCAGTATTTTATATAGGAGCAGGGTTTGCTGTTTGCTCCTTGTGCCTCGCTCGAAATATACCTAATGCCCCTACACAGGGAAATGAAGTAAATTGGAGTTGGCCGCAAAAGACCTAGAGCAAAGGTGAGTAAATAACCTGATTTAATGTGGATGGGGATAAGGTACTATACTGCTCTTTACTATTGTCATTACCTGAGAGTCGCATGGCCGAAATAACAAAAATTAGTGAAGCAAGATCAGCACAGCCTGATGTTTCTGCGCGCAAGAAGGCACTTTTACTCGGCCGTCAACTTGGATTAAGTAGTGAAGAGGGTTATAGACCAACTAATGCATCGGTAGCCGAAAGAGCCGAGCATAGGAATCGAAAATTGATGAGTCAGTATCAAACGAATCTTGAGACCATATATGCCATCTCCTTAAGCCATACTCCATCAGATGTTACCGGAACTGATTTAGATCCAGATTGGGCTCATCAGTTTTTTCAAATGGCAGAACAGATCCACAATAGAAAAATGCAGGAACTATGGGGACGAATTCTCGCTAACGAAATAACCAGTCCAGGTAACTTTAGCCTCAGAACACTCACAACCCTTAAGCAGTTGACCCATAAAGAAGCACAGCTATTAGAGAAAGCCTTAGGCATGGCCGTTAAGGTCAATAACGAGACGCGTTTAAAACTTATTATTGGTTATCGCTATACGGGAGGAATTGGTCAAATCTTCAGAAAGTCAGCCCCTATCAATATTGGCCTATCTAATTTCGGCTTACCTTACTCAAACATTCTCACCTTAGTCGATGCGGGTATACTCCATAAAAGTGAATTTGAAACAGGTTTACTCAATAGTAAAACCCCGATAAATTTCACCTTATTCAACACCCAGATGAAGCTTACCCCCAAAAGTGGACACCTATTATTTAACTATTACCGTTTAACGCCAATTGGTGATGAGCTCACTCAGCTTATTCAGCCAAAGGCTGATAATGACTACACCAATGCAATGAGATCTCTGTTTGTTAAAGACTTTAAAATTGAGTAATGACTCGCTAGCTTTATAGCGCTAACTCAGAATGAAAGTTTATAGCTAACTCTTCATTTTTTTGACTTTTATCTGCATCAGGATGGAACCAATTTAGGCTATCGGCTAGCTCTACCACCTCACCAATGATCATCAAGGCTGGCATCTTAAGCTCTGGTTCTGCTGCAAGCTTTTCTAGTTGCCCCAAGGTACCGATAAAACATCTTTGTTCTTGTGTGGTTGCTTTCGAAACTATCGCCACTGGTGTGTTTTCGCTCCGTCCAGCATTGACTAGGCCATTCCTAATCAAGCCCGCATTTAAGATCCCCATATAGATAACTAGAGTATTATTGGGGTTGGCATAGCCATTCCAATCCATAGGGCGGCTCTCAAGCTGACAGTGACCAGTTATAAATGTCACACCTTGTGCATAATCTCTATGAGTCAACGGAATACCGGCATACGCCGAGGTGCCACTAGCAGCGGTAATACCCGGGATAACTTCAAACGCTAAACCTGCTTCTACTAAAGTTTGTAGCTCTTCGCCACCACGGCCAAAAATGAATGGGTCCCCACCCTTAAGCCGTACCACGTTTTGTTTGGTAAAGGCTTTAGTGACCAGAAGCTGGTTAATTTCATCCTGTGCAGCGCTATGCTTGCCAGCTCGCTTACCGACAGGGATCTTCTCTGCACTTTGTGGCACCAGCGCCATAATATCTGCGCTAACGAGTGCATCATAGAGAACGACATCAGCAGTCTGTAGAATGCGATATGCCTTAAGCGTCAATAGCTCAACATCACCTGGACCTGCGCCGACTAACCAAACTTTGCCACCGGCTCTTTGACCCGGTAAAGTGACTACTTCCATCTCTATGCCCCACACACGACTTTCAATAGTCTAAATATAACCGCCTACTTATAACTTAATAAATAGTTATTTCTTTTCAGTTATAGCTTTTAGTTATTAAAAGAAGATAGCTTTCAACCAAGGCTAACCGATATCAACACTATACTTCTGCATTGCTTCTGCATTAGTCGCCATTTATCGAACGTCATTGGTCGAACCAATCTGCGGCAGTATCACTCGAAGAGGTGATAAGGAAAACAACTGTATAAACATGGAGGTATACTTAAGCTAAAAAATTGAAAGATGAACAAGAGTAGGTTCTATCAGCATATTTATCAGCTATAATTCAACGAGAAAAGCTTATTGAGTTTACGCTGAGCCACATAAAATATCTTAACTCAGGGCTTACTGCGTGTTCATGCTCAATATTCTGCTTACGTTGCTTAGGCTCACACATATCAAGGAGAGATATGAAATTCGGGTATCCACAAATAGTAAACATATTTGGAATTTGCCTGCTACTTAGCACCTTGCAATTAGCTCGCTTGACCCTATTGAACTTCGAATATAAATCCAGTTTAACCCAGCATGAAATGCACCAAGATCTCGACTTTTTACTTCAGCAAGTTGAACAACATTCAGCATTGTCTTCCCTCAATCCAGAAAAGTTTACTCGCCTAGTCAGTAAAATCGAGCCTCTGCTTTTTCGATTATCTCACTTTCAAGAAACCCAAGCCTTTTATACTGAAATCTTAAAGCTTCTGGCTATCCTTGATGATCCAGGGCTTACTATTTTTTACCCAAGGTTAGAGGCTGAAAAACTGCCATTTACACTTAGGGTTGTCGCAGACTCATGGCTTGCTCTAGGCTCAAATTCCCAGCTCCTGGATGAAGATCATCCTTTTATTACCCATATCGATGGCATTCCAATCACCCGATGGGAGCAGGCCAGTCAAAAGTTTCTTTCTGGTCCCGAAAAACAAAGCCTAAGTGCTCGAGTCGATGGATTATCTCAGTTAAGCATGCTGAGGTACGATATGGGCCTACCACACAAAGCCAGCGTCTTACTCAGTCTCACCGACAATGCCGATTCTAATATGCAGCTGTCTTTGCCAATTAATTCACTGTCATCAACTAAAAATAACGCTTCTATACTTGGTAAGTTACTCTGGTCAAACGCTGATTTATTGCCAACATACATCCCCATTGCAGATCTTGCTGATATTGAAACAGATCCTAAGCTGGCAACGCAGCTAGATGACAGCCTTCAGCAGCCTATGACTATCTTAGACCTAAGAAATTCCAATGGTAACAATGATAAATTGTTGAGCTGGATAGCCAATCATTATGCTGACGTTCCACCTGCAGTTCACAATACTAAAACTAAGCAAAGCCTTATGGCTTTCGGCCAATATAGACGCTCTCTCGACTTTAAATCAGACTTTCTAAAGCCACTTGGATTTCTTCCTTTCGATGAGCTTAGCTTTTTTGAACAGATAGAATTTAGCCAGGCAAGTCAGGATGTCACCTTGTCTGAAAATAGCCATTTCGGACTTTGGTATGGAAAGAGATCACCGGTTTTAACACAAGCGGCTTTAAAGCCGCCCGACCCCTCCCTTCAGCCACATTTAGTCTTGCTTATCGGACCTGAATGCCGACGTGAATGTGAATGGATAGTCTACTTTGCAAAATCCTTATCTAGAGTCACTCTGATTGGTGAAAAGACCTCTGGAGATTTTGGAAGACATTACGCTTTTATCTTGCCAAATAGCGGCATCAAAATTGAGCTAACCGCCAGTCTCACTTACAGTATGCAAGGAGATTTATTATCAGGCATTGGTACTCAACCGGATATCTCCCTTCCTATCAATGATAATATTCACTGGCAGGGACTCGTTTCGCTGATAGTTAGTGAGCCTACAGCGCCTCAAGTTGTCTACAATCACAAGACTCCACCTCTGAAAGAGGCTAAATTCAATTAACTCAAGACCAAGTAAAATGAGAAACAATATGGCAAGTCAAAAAATAACCGCATTAACTGCCGACACCTTTAGCCGAGGTGCTTTAAGAATGACTGTCACCTTGCTAAGAGGCATCAATCCCCAATTAGCACTATCGGTACAAAACCAATTGTTCAATCCAATCAATCCTCAGCCAGATAATACCCCTAACCCTAAAGACAATTTTAAAATCAGTATGCAGCCTTTAGCGGTAAGAAAAGTGGTGGAATCCTTAAAGTCAAAAGGTGAACATCCTCAAGTAGATCCTGGCACGCAGATGATGGTAAAGGCGCTCATTATAGATTGGATAAATTATGCCAACTTACTTATTGAGCTAGAAAACAATAAAGAGGCGTAGTAGAGTCAAAAGGATTAGTAGAATCGAATATTGTCATTAAGCTCGTTTTCATCCTCTTACCGGCTGAAAACTCATCAGTAAATAATAAAAATAAAGTAAAAAACAATAAGGTATTTAGATGAGCAGTCCTATCGGCGGATTCTACCTAAACGCACAATATAGAAAAAAGCAGCCAATTTCGAGCTCTCCAGTAAAGCTCAGTTAACCCTTGAGACTAAAATATCTATAGATAACCAAATGGTCTTAGAAGATAGCCAGACGTGTCTCTCTGAGCATGAACTTAAGATAAACAAGGAACACCTCTCGGTCATTGTGTTACCGACAGTAATTGATAATGAAATGATAAGGCTAGAGTTCACCCTGAACATAACCGAGCCCAATCGTGACTCACCGGTATCCAAACAACAAATATTGAACCTATCATCAGGAGAAAGTCTCACCGCATTAGTTGAGGGAGATGAACGCATCAAGCTCACGACAAGCTGCTCAATTATCTAAACAAACAGTACAAGCAAGCTGCAAATAATGTGGTAACTTGATTATAATTATATATATCTCAGCCACTAGGTATCCAAGATGTTCAAACATGCGATAAAATTTATTCTGTTATCACTACTCAGCTTTTCAGCTACAGCCACAGATCTAAAGGTCGGCGATACTGCGCCTAACTTCAAATTGCAATCCACCGATGGACACTTCTATCAATTGAGTGACTACTTAGGCAAACAGACCTTAGTCCTTGCTTGGTACCCAATGGCGAACACCCATGGATGCACCCTAGAATGCCGCTCTTTAGTACAAAAGGGGCACTTGATCCGTGAGTACAATGCCGTTTACATGATGGCAAGCGTCGATGACTTAGAAGACAATAAAGATTTTGCAGAAAAACAGAAAGCAGACTTTCCAATGCTGAGCGACCCCAGCAAAAAAACAGCCAAAGCTTACGATGTACTCAACTTTGTACGTGTCGCCAGCAGAGTGACCTTCTATATTGGCAAGGAGGGTAAAATCTTAAAGATCGATGAAGATATCAATGCAGAAACAGCAGCTGAAGATATTGCGGCAAACTTGAAGCAGTTAGGGATTGAAAAAAGTAACTAAGTGCCAGGTATTAGGTTCTAGTCCCTAGGAACTAGAACCTTCTCTTTAACCTTC